>JAUVBS010000203.1 GCA_030591105.1 bacterium
CGCTCGGTCGGTTCGTCGGCGACGGCATGATTTTCAGTACACCCACCGGTTCGACAGCCTACAACCTCTCGGCCGGCGGACCGATATGTCATGCCGCCGTGGACTGCCTGCTACTGACACCGATCTGTCCGCACAGCCTCGGCATGCGCCCGCTCATCGTCGGCCACCACGCCACAGTCGAACTGTTGCTGCACGACGCCGGTGCCGGCGCCACACTGACCGCCGATGGCCAGAGTGCCACCGACCTGCAGACAGCCGACCTGCTCACTTTTCGCGTGTCGGATCCGGAGGTTCAGCTCGTCAAGTTTCCCCGGAGCAACTTCTTCCGCGTGCTACGCCACAAGCTCAATTTCGGCGCGCCGCCGCGCCGCCAACGGAGGAGCGGCTGATGCTACTGGAGCTGCGGGTTGCAAACCTCGCTCTGGCGGCGGACGTGGTCCTGCCGTTCGGCACGGGCCTGACGGTGCTGACCGGCGAGACCGGTGCTGGCAAGTCTTTGATCGCAGGTGCGTTGGCGCTGCTGTGCGGCGGACCGTCCGATAAGGGTCTGGTACGCTCCGGAGAAGAAGGAGCGGTGGTCGAAGGGCTGTTCGACCTCACCGGATGCGAAGACGTATTGACCGATTTACGCCGACTCGGTGTGGCGCCGTCGACCGACGGTGTGCTCGTCCTACGCCGCGAGATCCGACGCGAAGGACGCAGCCGGGTGCTGATCAACGGATCGATCTCCTCGCTCTCGTTGCTCGAGCGTATCGGTCCGCGGCTCCTCGCGGTGCAGAGCCAGGACCAGCAACGCGAACTTTCCGATCCCGGTTTCGTGCGGCGCTTGCTGGATCGACACCTCGACCTAGGCGAGCTCGTGAAGCAAGTCTCACAACGACTCGCTGAATTTCGTACCCGCGAGGAGGAACTGACGGCACGGCGCAGCGAGGCAGAGTTTGCACGTGAGCAACTCGATCTGTGGCGCTATCAGTTCGAGGAACTCGACCGCGCCCAACTGGCCGTCGATGAGGAGGAGCGACTCGCCGAACAACTGTCGCTCATACGCCACGCCAGCGCGTTGCGGGAGGGCGCGGCGGCCGCTCTGCAGGCGATCAGCGCGAACGAGCCGTCGGCACACGCGCTTCTGTCCGAAGCGACGGCGGCTGTCGAGGCGCTTGCGGACAAGAGCAAGCGTCTTGCCGATGTGGCCGAGGATCTCGCGCTCGCCACCGAGATGACCACGTCTGCAGCGTCGGCGCTGCACCGCTTCCTCGATGGCTTCGAAATGGATCCGCGGCAATTGGGGGAATTGGAGGAGCGCACAGCGCTCTACGCGGAACTCCGGCGCAAGTACCGGCGCGATGTCGAAGACCTGCTCGAACTGCGCGATGAGTTGCGGGTTCGCCTCGAACGGCAACAGGACGCGGGCTCCGATCTGACCGAACGCGAACGACGCTGCGAGGTCGCACGGGAGCAGCTTGCCGCCGCGGTGCAGCAGTTGCACACCCGGCGAGTCGAGGGGGCCACCGGTTTCGCGCGCGCAGCTCGCCGCGCCGTGCAGCGTCTTGCCCTGCCGGATCTCGAACTCGAAATCGCGGTTACGGTCGAACCCGACCCGCAAGGTCCGATCACGTTGGCCGGCGAGCGGTGTCAGGTGGCTCGGCACGGTGCCGATCGGGTGCAGCTACGCGTGCGGACGAACCCGGGCGAACGCATGGGAGACGTCGGTGCCATCGCTTCGGGTGGCGAGCGCTCCCGAATCCACCTGGGTCTGACCGCGTTGGTACGTGATCGTCGTGATCCGCCGTTACTGTTGTTTGACGAGATCGACGCGGGACTCGGCATGGACAGTGCCGCACCGGTGGCGCGATTGCTACGCGAACTGGCCGGATCGGGACAGGTCGTTTGCATCACGCACTTGCCGACCATGGCAGTTTTTGGTTCCCAGCATTTGAAAGTGGACAAGGCGGTAACCGCGGGGCGGACCTCTCTGAAGGTCCGGAGCGTGGTGGGCCCAGCGCGTATCGAGGAGGTCGCGCGTCTGCTCGGCGGCGAAGGCTACGCTGGCGGCGACGGCGCGGCTCAGCTTTCGTACGCGCAAGAACTACTGGCGACCGGCGGCAATGTTATCGCACGTGCTGGAGCGGCGGGCGAACCGGCTTGACAACCGATCGAAACATTGTAAGTTCTAGCAGCGTTTGGCAGTTTGCCGGCGGTGGGGTGCGCCCGTAGCTCAGCTGGATAGAGCGTCGGCCTCCGGAGCCGAAGGCCACAGGTTCGAATCCTGTCGGGCGTACCAATTCCAATCCCGACCCCATTCGCTAACATGTTCTTGAAAAACGTTCTGCTGTTGATTCTGTTCTGGTGGGGCTTCCGCCTCGCGCGACGCCTGCTGTCCGGTGGTGGTGTGCGCCACGGCGGCCGTAAATCCGCTCAGGAGCCGCAGCAGAAACGCAAACTCTCACACCTGACCCAACAGGAAATCAGCGATGCTGATTTCGAGGAAATACCGAAGAAGTGACGACCCTTTCCGGTCGCGTTTTAGGACCGGTGAAGGGGTTCAGTTTCCGCTCCGACAGTATCTACGCTGCCGGGAAGATCTGTTCAGCGGAGCGGTGCATTTTCTGTTGTTGATCGCGTTCACCATCGCGATGGTGGTCTTCGCGCGGACCGTCGATCAACTCTTTGCTGTCCACGGAACGGAGCTCAACCCCTGGTACCGCCGCGGCGCACTCCTTTTGATGATTCTGCTACTCCTGTCATTATTGCACCGCATTGGCCGCAAATTCGCTTTTTTGCGCGAAACTCGGGCTGAGATGCGCGTATTGCGTGAGCAATTCCGGTCGCAGTCGGAATAGATAATTTCTCCCCGCCACTATTTCCTTCGGTATCCGGTATCGTAACTGTCAGGCATACGGTTGACGGCGGTGTCGGTTCGTTGCTAAATTGCGGTCGCTCGTGAAGGGGGGCGCGATGCCGGCCGTGGGAACGCACCTTGCGTGGATTTCAAAGAAGGTAAGTGTACAACCGAATCTCGCCCTGCGAGACTCGGCGTAACGCATTGTAACGGGGTCTAATACGGGCTCGAAGGCAATTCGCGGCGTCCAACGATCGCCGCGCGGGGGGATATGACTGCCAAGAATATTATCACCAAGTTTCGCGATCGTACCGCTCACCTCGGGGTGATCGGGCTCGGCTACGTTGGACTGCCGCTGGCGGTGGGTTTCGCGAAGGCCGGTTTCCGGGTCACCGGATTCGAGCTGGCGGAGGAAAAGGTCGCTGCGCTCAACCGTGGCGAGAGTTACATCATCGATGTGGCGGCCGCCGACGTCGCTGAGTTGGTCGCGGCCGGACGTCTAGGTGCCACCTCGGATATGGGCCGTATCGCCGAAGTCGACAGCGTCGATATCTGCGTGCCCACGCCGCTGAGCAAAACTCGAGATCCGGATATTTCCTTTATCCGGTCTGCGGTCGATGTGATCGCGCCGGCACTGCACGAGGGTATGCTGGTCATCCTCGAGAGCACGACCTACCCCGGTACGACGGAGGAGGTCATCCTGCCGCGGCTCGAGGAGCGGGGACTGCGGGTCGGCGAAGATTTTTTCCTCGCGTTTTCCCCGGAGAGAGTCGATCCGGGTAACCCGACCTACCACACGACGAACATCCCGAAGGTGGTCGGCGGTGTCACACCGCGCTGCACCGAGGTTGCGGCCGCCCTTTACGGAGAGGTGATGCAGACGGTGGTGTCGGTATCCTCGGTCCGCGTCGCCGAGACCGTCAAGCTACTCGAAAATACATTCCGGAGCGTCAACATCGGCCTGGTCAATGAAATTGCGCTGCTGTGTGACGCTCTGGACATCGACGTCTGGGAGGTGATCGAGGGTGCGGCGACCAAGCCGTTTGGTTACATGCCGTTCTATCCCGGGCCGGGGCTCGGCGGTCACTGCATACCGATCGATCCGTTCTATCTCGCCTGGAAAGCACGGTTGGCCGGGCAGGAGGCTCGCTTCATCGAACTGGCGGGTCAGGTCAACGGATCGATGCCCCGCCACATTGTCGGCCTGGTTGCTACAGCCCTGAACGACCGCTCACGGTCGGTCCGTGGTAGCGATGTCCTCGTCGTGGGAGTTGCGTACAAGAGCGGTATCGACGACGTACGCGAATCGCCGGCACTCGACATCATCCGGTTACTTGGGCAACAGGGCGCGCAGGTTCGGTGGTACGATCCGCACGTCCATCAGTTGCCGTCGGGGTACGAGGCTGAGAAGATAACCCGCTGGGATCGAGAGACCCTCGACGGTTTCGACTGCGCGGTGATCGTGACCGACCATCGTGAGGTGGCGCACCCGTTGCTGCTCGAGACCGACGCCGTGGTGGTCGATACCCGGAATGCGCTGAAGGGGCACCGGTCGCCGCGCCTGATCAAACTGTAGGCCGGTCAGACTGTAGCCTGGTTAACACGGAGGAGAGGGAACAGCATGGCGAAATACCTGGTTACCGGCGGTGCCGGCTTCATCGGCTCACATCTCGTCGATGCGCTCGTCGAGCAGCAGCACGAAGTCGTGGTTCTGGACAACCTCTCCACGGGCAAGGTCGAGAATCTAGAAATTTCTCGTGACCGGATAGAATTCGTCGAGGGCAGCGTGACCGACCTCGCAACGCTACGCGAATGCTGCGCGGGAGTGGATTGCGTTTTCCATCAAGCTGCGCTGGCGTCGGTGCCGCGTAGCGTCGCCGATCCGGTGCTGACCCACGAGCACAATGCC
>JAUVBS010000277.1 GCA_030591105.1 bacterium
ACCCCAACACGCGCGGTGAGGCCTTCGTGGAGGATTTCGAGGGGATCGACTCCTCCGACATCATCTCGTTGACCCGGCAGGCCTGGCACTGGGCCAGCGTTCCGGTGCACGGTCAGGACCCCGACTATCAGCAGGTGACGGGCGATCTGCGCGATTTCGATGCGACCGATCGTGTCGAGACCAACCGCTGGTTCATCCCCAAAGACCGCGTCCTGCGTCGCTACCTCAACCCGGATCTGGTCGAGTCCGAACGCAACGAAACACAGCATGCGATGAATCTCTTCCTGCGCGCCGAGGACGGTGTCTGGGATCCCGAGGACTGGGGAGGCGTCATGCGCGGGATCTCGCGCGCCGGCCTCGACCTCTCCAAGAGCCAGTTCCTCGAGTTCTGGATCAACGATGGCGTGCCGGTCCGCGACCAGCGCTCAGGCAAGCTGCATATCGATTTCGGTTTTATCGACGAGGATTTTTACTGGGATTTCCCCGAAGGTCTGGTTACCGGCACGTTCGACGACGAGGACACCAACGGTGACGGTATCTTCGTGGCCGCCGAGGATATCGGGCTCGACAACGTTCAAGACCGGCGGGTCTACGACGCCGCTTTCAACGATTACCCCGACCCGTATCCGGGCATCAACTACACCGAGGCCAACAATCTGCGTGACAGCGAGGATCTCAACTCCAACACGCGGTTCGACCGTAGCAACGGCTTCTTCACGATGACGGTCGACTTGAAAGATACCGAGCCGCTGGTCGACGTGGACTACGATTACGATGACGTCGCTGACCTGATCGAGAACAATATCTCTTGGCGTAAATACCGTATTCCCATTGGCGCTATGCTCGATATCGACCCCGAACGCGTTCCCGATCTCGCTGCGGTCACTCACGTTCGTGTCTGGTTCGAGGACGACAACGCGAACGCACGCACGCAAGTACAGCTGCAGTTGTCGGAACTGAAATTTCTCGGTAGCCGCTGGGAACGCGAGGGGATTCGCAAGCAGAGCGACGAATCGTTGCTCGCTCCGGGCGAGCTGCTGCCGTTCGAAAGTTTCTTCATCGGCGAGGTCAACAACAAGGAGAATCCCGACTACATACCGCCCTTCCCGGTGTACGAAGAAAACAATATCCCGGAGAAGGAGCAATCGCTGTCCCTCAATTTCGTCAACATCGGCCGCGATCACCTGGTCCGTATCAGCAAGCAGATCTCACCGCGCGGCGATGATTACACGCGCTACGAGGAGCTGTCATGGTACTGGTACAACCCGCGGCACGATCTGGCCGACGTCGATCTGTTTTTTCGAGTCGGCTCGGACACCCTCAACTACTACGAGATGCGGTACCGCTTCGCCGAGGGGATCGACAAGACCGGATGGCAACGGCTCACCGTCGATATAGCGGAACTTTCCAACGTGAAGAACCAGGACCCTGACTCGACCGGATTCGTTCTGCTAGCCGATTCGCGCACCGGTCAGCAGCTGCGGACACGTGTCGTCGGGCGGCCGGACCTGCGCAGCGTCAAGCGCTACTACTTCGGAATCGTGAACAACCAGCTCACAACGCCCACTACCGGTTACTTCTGGATGAACGATGTGATGCTCTTGGGGGTTAAGCGCGATATCGGCTTTGCTGAACGTGTCGCCTTGCGCTTGAACATGGCCGATGTGCTCAAGGTCGATTTCGACTGGTCGCGGCGGGACGCCGAATACCGTGGCCTCGACGCGACAGCGGGGCAGGGCTTCGCCAATGAAGATTGGAATATCACGTCGAGCCTGCGCATTGACGAGTACTTGCCGCTATTCGGGTTTCGGCTGCCGGTCAACGTCAGCCACCGGCAGACTACCCAACTGCCCAAGTACGAGATCAACAGCGACATCGAGATCCTCGACGAGGCGATCAGCCAGGAGCAGTCTACCTTCGAAGAGCGTGAAAATTTTTCCGCGCGACTGAGTCACACTCCGTCGCGCTCGGTGATACCGCGTTACCTGATCGATCCGTGGTCGCTGTCGGTGAGCGGCTCGCGGTCGCATAGTAAGAGCCCGATCCAGGTTTCGGATCAGAAGACACTGCAAGGCTCGGGCAACTACGACCTACGAATTTCCGGCCGGCATACGCTGGCGAGCTACCCTATTCTGGGCAACATGCCGCTGATCCGCGGGTTGGCCATCTTACCGAACAAGATCAGTTTTGGTGCCAACTTCAACGCCAACGAGCGTGAGAGCGCAGCGATCGATCTCGACGGGATTATCACGCCGCGACCGCAAACGAAGACCCGGCCGGGAAAACTGACTGCCGCCATCGACTACAGTCCGTTGGAGATCGTCACGGCCAATTTCAACGCGCGATCAGACCGCGATCTGTTACGTGAGCAACTTCAATTCGGCATCAACATCGGCGAGGAAAATAAATACTCCCAGGCGGTGAAGCTGACCTTCACGCCGCCGCGATCGTCCATGCTTCCTGCCGGCAAAGCGTTCGCTTTGCTGCGGCGGGCCGCCGACGGCATACATGATCTACGGCCCTCGGTGACCTACAACGGCGCGTTCACCGACAACCACGACCCCAACGCCCGCCAACCTGGCGATCCGGAAGACATCCGCAACGTCAGCAACAGTGGTGATTGGGAATTCCGTCTGAAGGTGCCGGTCGGCGACGTGTTCAAGTCGCTGTTTCCCGAGAAAAAGCGCACCAGCGCACAGCAACAACAGCTGATCGACGAGCAGCGTCGCCTCGAGCAACGCCAGCGTCGCCGCGGATCGGAGCCGACTTCGCCCGCGCCGGGCGGAGAAGTCGATGCCGAGGCCGACGAACGCGAGCAGAGCCCCGATGAGGATATGACTCGTCCGCCCCCGACCGATGACGACCTCACTCCCGAGGAACGTCTTGAGCGCGAGCGTCGGCGACTGCTCGAGGAGGCGGAGCTACGCGAGCAGGAACAGCGGGAGCTGGCGGACGGAGAAGAGGGCGCCGCTACCGACTCGCCGCGAGAGGCGACCGATGGTACGTGGGATATGGCCGGCGGCCAGCGTCAGGGCGGTCGGCTCAAGCTGCCTAACCCCATCACGCCGATCTTGACGATCCTGCGTAATATAAATCCGGTGCAGGTCGCTTACGTCACACGCAGTACCAGTTCCTACACGCGCCTGCTCGGCGAAACCCCGTTCGGGTACCGAGTGGGGTTAGCAACCGAACTGGACGTGGCGGACTCCCTCTTTGTGTCGCGCGGCGAGACTGACCGGAAGAGCCTGACTTTATCGACGTCGACCAAAATCTCCCGTCAGATCTCCCTCGACCTGAAATTCGGTCAGGAGACCAGCGGTCGACAGCTGGTCGGTTTCGATACCCGTAGCTACACGCAGGACTGGCCCGATGCACGCGTGTCGATCGGTGGGGTGGAGAAGTGGAGAGTTTTCGGCAGCGGCGCCAAGGATGGACGCGGCTGGTTTCGTACCTCGACCATCGATGTGGCGTACAAGTACTCCAAGCAGGTACCTAACTTCACCGAGACCGCCTACAATCCACGTTCGACGCAGACGTTCACGCCGCGCTGGAACGTGACCTTTCAGAGCGGTATGAGCGGGTCGATCAACGGTGGTTTGACGAAAGACGTCAGTCTGACGAACGGGACCACGACCAAGGCTAACCGCTTCCGTGTGGGTCTGCAACTACGGCACCAGTTCCGGGCTGAGCGACTGCTCGCAAAAATTGGTCTGTACAGGCCCGGTAACCAACCGGTGATCACCATGGACCTGGACCTCAGTTACAACGCGGACCGGACCACACGTGAAGTACCGGGACGCACCGAGGAGCCAGCGCCCACGGGCCAGACACGGATCTCATTCACACCCCGGTTCAGTTACAACGTGACCCGCAATCTGTCGGGCGCTCTGAACTTCCACTTCAGCCGGA
>JAUVBS010000260.1 GCA_030591105.1 bacterium
ACCACAAGTGGCAGCACGGGTTGCTGTGGGGCGAGAATTTCGATTACGAAGCGATCAAGAACGGCGGGCACAACGAAAGCGGCGACGCTGCACGAGTCGGCGATGCTGCAGGAGTCGGCGACGCTGCACAAACCGGCGACGCTGCGGAGGCCGCGGGCGATGCCTCAACGGAAACGCGGCCGCTCGGCGAGGGTTACCGCACGCCTACCGTCCATTCGAACCTGCCCGCAAGTGCCCTCTCCCCGGCAGGACTGGCGACGATCGTCGACCGGCACGCAGCCCACGGCAGCTTGGATCAGATCCCGCGCAACGTACACGTCTTCTTCGGGATCTACTTTCTGATGACCGGATTGCACGGACTGCACGTCATCGCGGGCATGATCTTGCTGGCCTGGCTTTTACGGCGTTCGCTACGCGGCGACTTCGGCACCCGCAATTACACCGCCGTCGATATGGGCGGTCTCTACTGGCACCTGGTCGACCTGATCTGGATATTCCTGTTCCCGTTGCTCTACCTGATCAGCTGAAAAGCGGCGACGACCATGCGCCGCGCACGGCACACCGTGGCGAGGAGAAAACGACGATGAACGAATCCCCATCGCACCCGACCGCCATCGCCGGCAGTGTCTACGACGAGCCGGGCGGCGGTGAACTGCACCCGCACATCGTGCCCCTCAAGTTGCTGGCAGGAGTGTTCGTCAGCCTGATCGCGCTAACAGTCTTGACCGTGGCCGTGACCTACGTCGATCTCGGGTCGGCAAATCTCTGGGTGGCGCTGATCATCGCCGGCGTCAAGGCGCTGCTGGTGGCAGGCATCTTCATGCACCTGGCATTCGACAAGGGTGTCTACAGTTTGGTCTTCGTCAGTTCGATCCTGTTCGCCGTGCTGTTCATCGGCCTGACGCTGATGGACACGTCGGCTTACCTGCCCAACATGATCGAGGGTTACGCACCCGGCGTCGCACAGTAGCAGCCCGGGCTAACCCGCACGGGTCATGAAGATCAGTACCGCGGCGGATGCCGCCGGTGCCAGTCGGTCGCTTCCTGGTAGGCCCGCGCCACCGCGAGTACGGTCGCTTCGTCGAAGAGACGGCCGACGAAACCGATGGAGTGTGGCGCCCGCAGACCGGTGAAACCGTCCGGTACGACCACCTGTGGATGACCGGTCAAGTTGGTCGCCAGCAGGCTGTTGCCCTCGAAGGAAGGCGTCACGTAGACGTCGATCTCCGCGAACAGTTCGTCCATCTGCAACATCAGGAGCGACCGCGCGCGGTTGGCCTGAATGTATTCGACGGCCGGGATGAAGTGGGCGGCGCGAAATACCGTGGGCCACGCCCAACGCACCTGCCGTACCAGCAGGTCATCGCGTCCGGACAGGGTCAATTCCTGGAAGGCGGCCGCCGCTTCGGCTGCCAACACGATCGCCAGCGGCGCGGGATCGAGTTGTGGCAATTTTACCTCGCGCAGCGACACCCCCAATCCGCGCAACACATCGAGCGCAGCGCTGTCGAGTCCGGCGCCCGCGTAGTCGCCCGCGAATTGCTGCGCGAGGTAGCCCACACGCAGGCGCGTCACATCGCTGTCGGGCCGGTAACGAAACGGCGCGTCGATCACCGTTGGGTCGCGGTCGTCGCGGCCACGGATGGTGTCGAACACGATGGCACAATCTTCCACACTGCGTGCGATCGGTCCGATCTTGTCCATCGACCAACTGAGCGCCATCGCCCCGGCGCGGCTGACGCGACCGAAGGTGGGCCGCAAACCGGTCACGCCGCAGCGGGTCGCCGGTGAGACGATCGAACCCCAGGTCTCGGTCCCGAGTGCAAACGGAACCAGCCCTGCCGCGACGGCGGCCGACGACCCGGCCGAGGACCCCGATGACCCCTGGGACAATTTCCACGGGTTGCGTGTCGTGCCGCCGAACCAGACGTCGCCCCACGCCAACGCACCGAGGGTCAGCTTGGCCACGAGTCCCGCGCCGGCGCTGTCGAGCCGGGCGATGACCGTGGCGGTATCGTCGATCACCTGGTCCCGATAAGGCGCCGCTCCCCACGTGGTCCGGGAGCCGGCCACTGCCAGCAAATCCTTTGCTCCGTATGGGATACCGTGCAGCGGCCCGCGCCAACGGCCGGCGTCGAGTTCGCGGTCGGCCTGCCGTGCCTGCCCGCGCGCGCGCTCTTCGGTCAGCGTGACGACGCACTCGAGCTGCGGCCCGTACTGCTGCAAACGCCGCAAAAACAACTCGGTCAGTTCGAGCGATGTGACCTGCCGATTCCGTAGCAACACCGCCAGTTCGCCGATGTCGGCGAAGGCCAGATCGTTCAGATCGTCGGGACGACTCACCGCGCCCGGATCGCTCCAGACCGGCCCGGTCCCGGCCGCCGCCGCGGCGGCGGTGAAGGCCAGCGCGGCGCCGGGTCGATGAGCCAGCGGATCGAAAAACAGTGCCGACGCCACCGCGTTGTCGAGTTCGAGCTCGCGCAGCGCACGGTAGCTCTCACGTTGCTCCGTGAGATCGGTGCGCATCAATTCGCGTTCGGCCGAGGTCAGCGGTAATCCGATCACGGTCTCGGCCGCGCGCGTCGCACGGTCAGGGACTTCGCCCCGGTCGCGGATCTCCTCTCCGCAACCGGCCAACGCTAGCACCAACGCCACCAGCAGCACTGTCAACAGCGGTGCCGGTGCTGCCGCCAACGGTAGCGGTCGGATCGTGTCGCCTCGCATCGGTTACTCCTTTGGCTTGCATTGTGCCTGCGAAAATGTGTCAGTTCTGGCCCCGGCGACCATGACGCACTTTAACAACAAGTAATCGTCGCTAGTGACCTAGACAGTGCCCCCCGGGGGGTCCTCACTTGAGCTATAAATCGCATATTAGCAATCTAAGCCTTGTGCACACCACCCTTCGCCGCGGGGCACATTTTCGAAGGCACGACCTTTGGCTGGTGGATATCAGCAGCCTGCGCGAATTGGTGCACCCCGGCCGGGTGTTGGTGAACTGGCTTTTCGAGCTCACGGCCGCAACCGGTCGATGACCGCCGCGCTGACCCAGTAGATGTCGCCTTGACCGTTGCCGGGCGCATCGGTCCACGCCATGAACTCGGCGAGGTCCAACGGCCGATCGGTAGGGTGGACGTTGCCAGCAGCCCCCTTGCGTGAGAAGAAGAGCCAGCGACCGTCAGCGGTGACAAAGGGGCAATACTCCAGTGCCGGCGTGTTGACTTCCGGTCCCAGGTTCATTGCTTCGTGCCAGCTACCGTCCGGGTCACGAAACGCCACGTAGAGGTCGCCGCCGCCGTACGCCTCGGCGCGTTGCCAGGAAGTGAACAGTAGATAGCTCTCGTCGGGCGCCACGAAGGCGTTGAATTCGAACCCCGCACTGTTGACCTCAGCGGGCAGACATTCCGGCTCGCCCCAGCCGCCGTCCCGCAGTGGCGCCCGCCAGATATCCTCGGCGCCGAAACCGTTCTCCCGCTGGCCGGTGAAGTAGAGTACCCCGTCGCGCGTGAGCGATGGGTAGAACTCGTCGTGTTCGGAGGTAACCGGTTCGGGGGCTAGCGTCGGCGCAGACCAGCCGTCGTTCTGGCGCTCGACATACCAGATGTCGTAATCCGGCCGCATCTCGGTCCCGTCGTCACGCGGCCGGTTCGATGCGAAGTAGAGTCGTGAACCGTCCCAGCCGAACGCCGGTTCGATATCGTTGAACAACCCGCTGAACCCGGCGATCTGCGGCCCACGCCAGTGTCCGTCGCGCCGCTGCCAGCGCACGATGGCGCTCCGCGGACCGCCGTGGCTGTAGAAGAATTCGCGGCCGTCGGGTGCCCAGGCGGCGTCGCGCTGCTCGAGACCGGTGCAGACCAGGCCCGGCGCGAACAACTCGGGAATCAGGCCCGGCGCAGTCTGGCCGAGATAGTCGCCGCTGATCGCCGGCCGCGGCCCGGCTGATTCGTGCTCGACACGCTGGCAACCGGTCACTGTACTGGCAAAGAGTAGCAGCACGGCGAACCCACGCGCCGTACGCATCGCACGTACCGCGCGCACGGCGCGCACAGCGCTCACCGGCACGGCGCCAGAGGAAGCGGCGCCAGAGGAAGCGACGTGAAACGTAAGACG
>JAUVBS010000471.1 GCA_030591105.1 bacterium
ATCGACAGGGTCGCCGAGAGTCTGGTTGCCGCTACGGCTGTCATTCCCGCTGACGATACGGAAGTGGAATTTCGCATAGGGGTTGATCTTGATGTCACCGTCGAACCGGAATCGATACCTGATCCGGCCACGGGTGTCTTTCTTGGCTCCGGTCTCGTCTTCCGAAAACCGGAACATCTCGAAGCGACCGCGCATGTCGCCGCCGAACTTGAAAAATCCGTAGGTTTTGTCGGCGTTGTCAGTGTTGTCAGCCCGGCTGTCCGCCGGATACCAGGCCGCCGCGAGGGCGACGAGAGTCACGAGAGTCACGAGGGCCACGCGGGTCACGCGGGTCACGCGGGTCACTAAGATATGACGACATTTCAAGATGCTTTCCTCCTGTTATCGCCGAAGCTCTTTCAGAGACCAATGAACCGTCAATCTCACCCAAACAGAAGCTTGTATTTCCGGACGCAACACGAACTGTGGGCATCGTCGAACTCTACGCAATGGGGTAGAACCTTATGCGAGAACATGCAAGTTAGGATTGTGTAAATCGAAGGACAGCGAATTTATGGGTGCTATATCTCCTTCAGCTGGTTCGATATTACAGCAAGTCAGATGATTCAATAAAGCCGCTGCAAAGATATATCTGGCCGGTAGTATCGGTGGCCGGCGGCGGCGTGCGCGGCGGTTTGGTTGCTGTTGGCATATGCTTCCTGGAGAATTGCCCATCGCGCGGCTCCGGTGTCGATGTACTCGACGTACTCGAGGAGCGTCGTCGCCCACAAAGCAAGGACCCCCCGGGGGTCTTGGCGTTTGCCGAACCAGAAGACCAGAATAGTTAGGACAGGCCATCTATTCGGGGCGAGTTCCAATAGCCTACCAAGATCGATTCGTAAGGAGTCTGAAATGTCGCCCGACAAGACGCCGCTGGACGTACCGATCCTGACCGTCGCGCAGATGATCGAAGTCGATCGGATCATGGTCGAGGATTTCGGGATCACCCTGATGCAGATGATGGAAAACGCCGGCCGCAATCTGGCGCGGCTAGCGGCTGCACGCATGAGCGACGACCCGTCGGTCGTCGCGCTGGTCGGCTCGGGTGGTAACGGAGGTGGCGTGCTGGTCGCCGCCCGGCGGTTGGCGGGCTGGGGCGCGCGTGTGAATGTCGTGCTCGGCAAGGATGCCGACCGGCTCGACGAGGTGCCCGCGCACCAACTGGACAGCCTTGTGCGCATGGGCGTTGCGGTCTACGGTGCCGCGGAGGTCGGCCGGGTCTGCGCGGCGGACCTCGTACTCGACGGTCTGATCGGCTACAGCCTGAAGGGCGCGCCGCGCGGCGCTATGGCCGACTTGATCCGCTGGGCCAACGAGCAACCCGCCCCGGTGCTGGCGTTGGACGTCCCTTCGGGTGTCGATGCCGGGACGGGGACCGTAAGCGAACCGGCCATCAATGCCACAGCGACCTTGACCCTCGCGTTACCCAAACGCGGACTGCTGGCGCCAGCCGCGGCGGCGCACGTCGGGCAGTTGTTCCTGGGGGACATCGGCGTGCCGGCGGCCGTCTACGAGCGCTTCGGGATCGACCCGGCCGAAGTGGTTCGGCTATTGGCAGCCGAAGATGTGATCGCGGTAGGTTGATTTGCCGGTATGACAAGACCCTCCGGGGGGCCTTGTCGCTGCCGAACCGAGGGCCGTCCGGGGGTTCTCGTCGCTGCCGAACCGAGGGCGCCCCGGAGGGCCCTGTCACATTTCGCCGCGCAAGCGGAACCTCCCCAGACTCACTTCAAAAGAACCATCCGTTTGGCTTCACGGTTTCCAGGCGTCTCGACCTGATAGAGGTACACACCCGCGGGCACCGATCGGCCGGAATCATCACGACCATCCCACGTCACCTGATGAGCACCGGGGCCATGGGATTTCCCGGTAAGCAGCGTACGCACCACGCGGCCGGTAACATCGAAGACTACCAGGTTCACCGGGTCGGCGGCGGCAAGCTCGAACTGGATCGTGGTTCGGGGATTGAAGGGATTGGGGACATTCTGCAGGAGGCGGAGCCGCACTACCGATGATCCTTCCGGTGTCACGCCGGTGACAGACTCGAACCAGGCGTAGTCCAGGTCACCGTTTTCGAGATCCCGATAGGCGACATGAGGCATGTCGGACCCGTCCAGAGCCAGCGCGGTGGAGATACCGACGTTGCCGGTGTTGTCGATTGTCTCTAGCTGCC
>JAUVBS010000037.1 GCA_030591105.1 bacterium
ACCGACGGCCGGCACAGGCTTAGATATCGCGGCCTGGCAAAGGCAGGTGGGGATTTCGGGTTCACCGCTGCGGCCCCGGGCGTGGTCCTGAGGCGAAGGTTGCTCGCGCGGGAATGTAAGAGGCCCCCCGGGGGACCTTCGTCAGCGCCGGCGCCCGCGGGGACGGCGACCGCGATCGCCGCTGCGGGCTTTGCGTTCGAACTCGGCGATCAGATCTTTTTCGGTCACCAGGCTGACGATACGGAACTGCTCGACATGCAACGTGGCGTCGTCGAGCACGTTGATCTCCAGATCGAAGGTCTTGCTCAGATCGCGGAACTGCTCGGGGCGCTCCTGCAAGAGGTAGAGCGCGAGCATCGGGTTGGCCTGGATCTGTAGCCGCCGCTCCTTGGTCACGATGGCGATCCGGTGCACCAGACGTTCGATGCGGTTGCAGGTCGTCTCCATGCTCAGCACGTTACCGCTGCCGGCGCAGTAGGGACACGGGTCGCTCAGCTGGCTGAGCAGCGACGGGCGGACACGCTGCCGGCTCATCTCGACCAGACCGAGGCCGCTGATCTGGAACACCTTGTTCCGCGCACGGTCGCGTTTCAGATGCTGACGTAATTCGTTGTAGACCCGCTTTTTGTTCGCCTCGATCTCCATGTCGATGAAATCGATGACGATGATACCGCCCACGTCGCGTAACCGCAGCTGGCGCGTCACCTCGCGCGCAGCCAGGAGGTTCGTCTGGAGAATCGTCTCCTCCTGATTGCGTCTGCCGGTGAAACGGCCGGTGTTCACATCGATGGTGACCAACGCTTCGGTCGGCTCGATGATCAGATAGCCGCCTTTCTTCATCCAGACCCGTTTATCCAGGCTCTTCTTGATCTCCGGTTCAATCTCGTAGTGATCGAATATCGGCAGATCGCCGCGGTAGAGCTTGATGCGATCCTTCAGCTCGGGGGCAAAGATACGAACGTAGTTCTGCAGCTGTTTGAAGTCTTCCTTGTCGTCGATCACCAGCTCGTCGACGTCGTCCTTGAAGATGTCGCGGATCAAACCGACGACCATGCCGACGTCTTCGTGGACCAACGACGGCGCGCTACACTCCTTACTATTCTTCTGGATCTTGTCGATCAAATCGGCGAGGTAATGGATGTCCTGCTTGACGGCGTCCTCGCTGGCACCGGACGCTGCGGTGCGGATGATGAACGCGCCCTGGTCGGGACGATGCACCTGCACCGTCTGCTTCAGACGCACGCGCTCGCGGCGGTCATCGATCTTGCGTGAGACGCCGATATGGCGGCCTTTGGGCATCATCACCAGGAAACGCCCGGGCAAGCTCAAATCCGCGGTCAAGCGCGGTCCCTTGGTGCTGATCGGCTCCTTGGTTACCTGGACGAGGATCTCGTCGCCGGCCTTCAATACGGTGCCGATGTCCGGGACCCTGAGCCCGCGACCACGGCCACGACCGCCGCCACCGTTCTCCTCCATCTCTTCGGTCCCCGCGTGAACGAGGTCCGAAGCGTGCAGAAACCCGGCTTTATCCATACCCAGCTCGACAAAAGCGGCCTGCAGGCCGGGTTTGACGGAGCTGACCTTGCCCATGTAGATATTACCCACGATCCGACGTGCATCCGCACGCTCGACCAGCATTTCCATCAGTTCGCGATCCTCGAGGATCGCGATACGGATCTCGTGGGCCGATGAGTTGATTACGATGTCCTTGCGCATACTCCCTGCCGATGACGCCGGCTACGCGTTGATCCGCTTGCGCAGCCAGTAGCGCCTGGCAATTTCACCTACTTCCTCCAGGGGAGTGCGCCAGCGTCCACCCGCGTCCCGGCCGAACAGACCCGTGCGTACAATGTGGCACAGGCGCGGCTCGGGCAGCGAATCGCCGAAAAGGCAGGCTAAAAAGCCGTGGACAGGCAGGCTGACACCCGCCGCACTGCGTAGCAAACTCACACGCAGGACCGCGGCGCCATCCCCGTCGTCGGATACCTCAGTTGTCACGGTCAAGCCGCCGATCGGGACCAGCGGCCTGACATCTATCTCCACGTCCCGCTTGGAACGCTGCCGCAGGTAGATCCATTCCCGGCTGGCCAGGAATTTCTCCACCGCGGATTCGATCGTCTCTACATCGGGTCCGCCGTCGTGCGGCGGCGGTAGCGTGACCCGGTAGTCCTGGCGCTCGGTACCCTGATCGATGGACCGCGGCACCGTCGCACCCATGAGCAGCGAACGGTGTAACTGAACATCCGGCTGCAGCTCTGCAGCGAATCGGTTCAGCCAGTCCGGCAATTCTGATTCGAGCGCAACATCGAAATACTCGCACTCACCGCCGACACCAACTGGCAGCGGTGGGCCGAACTTCATTAACGGATGGGGATGATAGCCCTTACTGTAGGCCGCCGGCAAGTCGGAACGCAGCAGCGCGAGCTGAAGCAAGCGCTGGAAGTCGAGGTGACCGAGGAAGATCGCGTCCCCCGTCTTGGCGAACTCGATCCGGTACCAGCACTTGTCTGACGCCTGCTGACGCCAGATGCGCCACCGGCGCTCGCTGTCCGACCGCGACGGCGCGACGGCGTCGCCCGGTCTGGAATCGCGACGGCCTTTGCTCGCTACCGCCACCGGACCTTTATGCTCGAGCTGCCCTCCGGCAGCGCCCGGTACCCCGTGGGCGAATACGTGGTCGATACCGTCGCCGCAAGCGGCGCAATCGAAACAAGCTGAAGTCAGGCGGCAATCGGGGAGCGTCACACCCGCGGCTGCCTGTCGCCACTCTCCGGCCAGGAACTCCCTGCTGACCGGCGCCGCGATGCTGTCCCACGGCAGCGGCGCCTCCGGATCACGCGGAGTGAGGTAGTCGTCCGGATCGATACCCTCTTCGGTGATCGCCTGCTGCCAGATCGCGAAATTGAAATGCTCGGTCCAGCCGTCGAAGCGCGCGCCGAGTCGCCAGGCACGCATGACCGCTCGCCCCAGCGCTTCGTCACCGAGCCCGAGCAGCGCTTCGAGGAACGACACCGCGGGCTCACGCAGGCCGAGTTTCACTTTCCAGCGGCGCAGTCGTTTCGCGACGTAGCCGTTGCGTCGCGCGATCTCGGCGCGTGAAATCTGACCGGCCCACTGGAACGGCGTGTGCGCCTTGGGCGCGAACGGCGAGACCGAGACGTGGACCTGAGCGCCTCCCCGTGGCGCCAGCGCGACGACCCGACCGACCAACGCCACCAACCCATCGAGGTCGGCGTCGGTCTCGGTCGGCAAACCGATCATGAAATACAGCTTGACGTGCTTGACCCCCGCGCCGAACGCGGTCGCGACCGCAGTCACGATGTCCTGCTCGTCTATCTGCTTGTTGATCACGTCGCGCAACCGTTGACTGCCCGCCTCCGGCGCGAACGTGAAACTGGCCGGTCGCTCCCGGCCGACACGTTCATAGACGCTGCTGTCGATCGCATCGACACGCAAGCTCGGCAGCACCACGTTCGTCCGCGTACCGGCGAGCTGCTCCTGGATACCGCTGATCGCCGGTGCCAGACCGCTGTAATCGGAAGTCGAGAGCGACAGCAGGTTCACCTCACGCTGCCCCGAAAGCTGGACCCCGGTATCCGCCGCCGCGACGACGGCGGCGACATCGCGCTCGCGCACCGGGCGGGTGATCATCCCGGCCTGGCAGAAACGGCAGCCGCGCACACAGCCACGCATCACCTCCACCGCGATCCGGTCGTGCACCGGTTCGGTCACCGGCACCAGGGGCGACGGCGGCTGGTACGCGTTCAGATCGGCCACGACACGGGTGGTAATCGGCTCGCGCACGCCTGGATGCCAGACGCCGGGAAGCCCGTGCACACGGTCCAGCAACTCGGTACGGGCAAGACCGGCACTCTTGCCCGCGGCCACGGCCGCAGCCAGGTCGCAAACCGCCTCTTCGCCGTCGCCGATCAACATCGCATCGCAGACCGCACCCATCACGGTCGGGTTGAAGGTACAGGAACCTCCGGCGACGACGAGCGGATCGCCATCGCCACGATCTTTGGCGAGCAACGGTATACCGGCCAGATCGAGCATGGTCAGGACGTTGGTGTAGGTCAGTTCATACCCGAGCGAAAAGCCTAGCACATCGAACTGGCCCGCCGCTCGCCGCGATTCGAGTGCAAAGAGCGGCAGGCGGTGCTGTCGCAACATCGCCTCCATGTCGGGCCAGACGGCAAACGCGAGATCGGCGTAAACACCGGCCTGCTCGTTGAGCCGACTGTAGAGGATGCGCAAGCCGAGGTGAGAGGTGCCCACCTCGTAAGCGTCGGGGAACGTGAGCAGGATGTTCACTCGCTCATCGCTCCAGTCGTCACGTACAGCACCCAGCTCGCCGCCGATGTAACGGGCAGGGCGGGTCACCAGCGGCAACACCTTGGTGGTCAGGGTCCGGCTCAACTGCTGCGGGTCAGCGAAGCGGGGATCGGGGCGGTAGCGAGCCCCCGGTTGGTTGGCGTTCAGGTTGGTGTTCAGGTTGGTGTTCAGGTCGGCGTCCACGTCGGCGTCCTCGGACTCTAGCCCGGTGTACTCATGACTAGTCCGGGTTAAGCTGGATCCAGGCGCTCTTCGTCGGCGGAATCGGATCCCGCGTCGAGAGCTTCGCCCTCTGCGTGTCGGTCGAAGACGTCTTTATCGAGACCGTCGTCGAAGGCGACCGGGTAGGCGCCAGTGAAACAGGCAGCGCAATGACGATCACCCTCGCCCACGGCCTCGAGCAGACCGTCGAGCGACAGGTAGTGCAGGGAGTCGACCCGCAAATAGGTAGCGATCTCTTCGACAGAGTGGCTCGAAGCGATCAACTCCTGGCGCACCGGCGTATCGATACCGTAATAGCAAGGATTCGTCACCGGCGGCGACGCGATACGCAGATGAACCTGGGCGGCACCGGCCTGGCGCAAGATCTTCACCAGTTTGCGCATGGTGGTCCCACGGACGATCGAATCGTCGATGACGACGATCCGCTTGCCGGCTACCCGTTCGGCCACCGGATTGAATTTAATGCGCACCGACATATCCCGCACCTTCTGAGCCGGTGATATGAAGGTACGCCCCACGTAATGGTTGCGGATCAGCGCCAACTCGAACGGAATCTGGGTAGCGTTGGCATACCCCAGAGCTGCGGTGTTACTCGAGTCGGGCACGGCGACGACCAGATCCGCCACCGCGGGGGCCTCACGGCCGAGGATTTCGCCCATGCGGCGACGCGCCACCTCGACGTTACGGCCGAAGATGATGCTGTCCGGACGGGAGAAGTAGACGTGTTCGAAGACGCACCGCTGCTCGCGTTCAGCCGGCGCGATGCGGCGACTGGTCAGCTCCCCGTCGCCGACGATCACCAGTTCGCCCGGTTCGATGTCGCGCAGGTAGCTCGCGCCGATGATGTCGAAGGCGCAACTTTCCGACGCCACGACGTAGCTGTCCTGGTAGCGGCCGAGGCAGAGGGGCCGGAAGCCGAGCGGGTCGCGCGCCGCGATCAGACGATCGCGGGTCAGCACCACCAGGCTGTAAGCCCCGCGCACCAGCGGTAGTGCCGTCAGCAGCGCCTCCTCGACCGTCTCGGCCATGCTGCGGGCGACCAGATGCAGGATGACCTCGCTGTCGCTGGTCGTGCTGAAGATCGAACCCTCCATCTCCATCCGGCGGCGCAGTGCCGGCGCATTGACCAGGTTGCCGTTGTGCGCCAGGCTGATCGTACCCTTGTGCGAGGTCACCTGGATCGGCTGGGCGTTGATGATGTTGCTTGAACCAGACGTGCTATAGCGCACGTGACCGATGGCATACTGGCCGGTCAACGTGCGCAGAAGCGACTCGTCGAAGACATCGGCGACGAGTCCCATCCGCTTGTGCGTGTAGACCCGGTGGCCGTCAGCCACCGTGATACCGGCGCTCTCCTGGCCCCGGTGCTGTAGTGCGTGCAAGGCTAGACTCGCCAGCTCGGCGGCTGCCTTGACCCCGGCGATGCCCACCACACCGCACTCATCTCGCCAGTGTCGTTCGCGGATCATCGTGACCTCTCCATCTCGTTGGCACCGTGCAGGCACGGACTGCCGGCGCCGTACAGACACCTCACGCACGGTGTCGGTTCAATTCCTGTCAACGCGCGGCCGTCAGCCAGCTCTCCATGTGCGGGTTGACCAGCAGACCCACCTTACCGCTACGGGTAACGGCCAGCCGCTCGGCCAAAGCAGCCGCCTGCGCGCAGGCCGGCGCATCCGGAGCGCGGAGCACAAGCCGCCACAATACACCCGACAGCAAGTCTCGCTCCTGGCCGAGCGGCCAAGCGCAGATATCGACGGCGCGGCAATCGTCGGGCACCGGACCGCCGAGCAACTGGTCGTAGAGCGCCTCGGTCGGATTCGGCACGTCGCTCGTTACCGTTGCACCGGGCCAGTCCGCAGGCAGCTCGCAGCTCCCGCTGTCGGCTGCGGCGCGCCACTCCTCGCTGTCGGCTAGTTCGAAATGACCGTAGTGATGTTTGTTGGGATTGAAGTAGCGCCCGACCTCAAGCAGCTCGGCCACCGACACGCCGGACGCCTGGTTCCAAAACGTGTGGCACTCGCAGCGGTACAGAGCCGCCAGGGCGTCGCCACCCTCGAGGCGGTCGCGCATCACCCGTACCGCCGTGGCCGCGTGCAGATCCACACCCTTATGAACGGTCAACAGCGTCGTCTGCTTGCCCATCTCATCTCTCCGTGACGCGCCACTTCAGTGCGCGGTTCACTCAACAGAGCTCCACCAGCCGGCGGAGCAAGAACTGTCCGGGGCCCGGCTGCTCGAGGGCGGCGAAATCGGCCGCTGCCGCGCGCCGGCGTGCCCCCCAATCACCGCACAGATCCTCCGGTACCATGCGCAGGAGCGCGGCGCGTTCGGGGTGCGGCATCATCGCCAGAACGTTGCCTTGGTCGTTGGACAGTCCGGCGACGTCGGCCAACGAGCCGTTGGGATTACCACCTTGGCCGACATACCGCAAAGCGACGTAGCCGTCGGCCAAGAGTCGCGCGAAAAAATCGGGATCCTCGTGGGTGAACCGACCTTCGGCGTGGGCCACCGGCATCGGCAGCGTAGCCGACAGGCCCGCAATGAACTGGCTGCGGCTGGCCGGTACCGTCTGCAGGTCGACCCAGCGCGCGTGGTAGCCGCGCCGGCCAGGAAAGCGGTTGGCAGCCAGCGCCACCTCGACATTTCCGGGGTCGAGCCCGGGCACCAGGCCCGCCTCGACGAGCACCTGGCAACCGTTACAGATACCGAGGATCGGCTTGCCGGCGGCAGCGGCTGCCAGCAGCACGTCGAGCAGCGGATCCTTGGCCGCCACCGCGCCGGCCCGGACACGATCTTGATACGAGAAACCGCCGGGTAACAAAAACCCATCGAATCGGGCCAGCTCCTGAGCTGATCGGGTCCAGCGGTAGATCACCGGATCGGCGCCGGCGGCTGCCAGCCAGCGCGCCGATTCGTCCTCGCAATTGACACCGGGTAGCTGCAGGACCGCGACCTGTGGCCGCGCACCGTGCAACGGCACCGCCGCCGGCTGTGTTTCGTCGGCAACGAGCGGCGAATCGACAGCGACAGTTGGGCTCGTCACAGGCGGTACTGCCGCCGCGGCTGCTTCGCCGCCCAGTAGCCGGGGCAACGCGGTCTGCCACGCCTCGGCCAGCTCGGTTACCGGCACGCACACCCGGTGGTCGCGCGCCGGGTGCGCCACCGTCAACTCGTCTTCGGCAGTGACCTCGCCCACCTGCCACCATGGCGCGCCGGTGAACGCCAGCAGCTTCTGGAGTTCTGCGGCCCGGTCGGGCAGGCAGGTCACGACGAAGCCGCCGCCCTCGCTGAACAGGATCTCGCGCAGGGTCAGATCGGCCAAGTCGGCCGGCAGTTCGAGCCGGGCACCGCGCAACTGCTGCCGCTCCAGTCCGCACGCCATTTCGGCGAGGCAGACCGCCAGACCGCCATCGCTGATGTCGTGTACAGCGGTCACCAGACCGGCGCGTACCACCGTCAGGATCGCGTCGATCTCCGCCCGGGCGGTGGGGAAGTCCAGTTGCGGAACTTCGGGCCGGCCGGCGCTATTGCCCACGTCGGTATAGAGCGAGCCGAGCATCTCCGGTGCGGGCCGACCGACCAGATAGATCAGGTCCCCGACTTCCTTCATGCGCAATGTTCGCGATCGCGTATAATCGTCAACAATACCTACACATGCAACGATCGGCGAAGGGGCTACCGCGCGGCCCGACGTGCTCTGGTTGTAGAAACTGACGTTGCCCGAGATCACCGGCAACGGCTGGCCGGGATGCCCCGGTAGTCCCAGGCCACGGCAGGCGTCACCGACGCCGCGCACCGCCTCGGTGAACTGCCAGAACTGCCGCGGCACTTCCGGATTGCCGAAATTCAAACAGTCGGTGATCGCCGCCGGCGAACCGCCCACACACGCCACGTTACGGCACGCCTCGAGGACCGCCGCGGCGCCCGCGGTCCACGGATCGGCCAGACCGAGCAGCGGGTTGCCGTCCGCCGCGAGGGCGACCGCACGCCGGCTACCCGGTATCGGCGCCATCACCCCGGCATCGGCTTCACCGGGGCGCAGGATCGTATTCGCTTGGACTTCGGGATCGTAGTGACGGTAGATGTACTCGCGCGAGGCGACGTTCGGATGCCGCATCAATTGTAGCCACTCGTCGGCGACCGTGTCGGCGGTTGCTTCGGCGAGCCGCTCGTCGGCGGGAACGTCACGGGCAGGCGGCGCTTCGGCCTCACGTTCGTAGCGGACACCTTCGGTGATCGTCTCGACCGGTGCGTCGGCCAGGATCAGATCGCCGTAGCGCAGGATGTAGCGGCGGTCGCGGGTGACTTTACCGATGCGCCGTGCGCACGCCCCGTCGTAGAGCGTCGGCAGGGCAAAGTCTTCGTTGTAGATTCTCAGGACCTGGTCGGTCAGGCGGGCCGGCACCGCCAGTCCGTACCGCTCCTGGGTTTCGCTGCAGGCGATCACGCGCGCCGGCACGTCGCCCAGCGCCGCGTGGACCAGGGCGATGTCCACGTCACAACCGAAGCCGCCGGCATCGGCCAACTCACTGGTGACGCAGCTCACGCCGCCGGCACCGAGATCCTTGAAACCGATCCGCGCCCCTTCACGCCGCGCCAAAGCGAGCACCTCGCGATTGGCGACGGTCAGGATGCGTTTGAGAAACGGGTCGGGGGTCTGGACGCTGCCCTTGTTCTCGGTCGCCGCGGTGATATCGAGAGTCGCCGACGCAAACGCAGCGCCTCCCATACCGCTCCAGTCGGTGGGCTTGCCGACCAGGATCAGATCGTACGGTTCTTTCGCCGCCTCGGCGGGGACCGCGCTGTGGGTGATGTGGTCGTGTTCGACCAGCCCGACCGCCACCACGTTGACCAGGCAATTCTCGTCGTAGGACCGGTGGAAATAGACGTCGCCGCCGAGGTTCGGCACACCGATGGCGTTACCGTACTCCCAGATCCCGGTGACCACTTCGCGCGCAATCTCGAGCCGATGCGCCGCCTCGCCGTCGTTCTCGCCCTGATCTTCGGGCCAGCCGAAGCGCAGCGGGTCGAGGGTAGCGATCACCTCGGCCCCCATGCAGTAGACGTCACGGACGATGCCGCCTATACCGGTGGCCGCGCCCTCGACCGGCATGACCTGGCTGGGGTGGTTGTGACTCTCGTGGGCAATGACGATCCCGTAGCGTTTACCGTCGACCTCGCCGAAGTCGACGATGCCCGCGTCCTCCACCGGCCCGACGACGACGTTCACCGCGTCGGTCGGTAGGTATTTTTTCAGGTGGGCCCGACTGCTCTTGTACGAACAGTGCTCGCTCCACATGGTGTCGAACAGGGTCATCTCGGTCAGGGTGGGATCGCGGCCGAGCAGCTCGGCCACCCGGCGTGCCTCGGACGGCGCGAGGGTCAAACCGTGTCGCTTGAGGTAGCTCCGTAGGGTGTCGTCGTCGAAATCAGCGATGGCAATACGGTCGAAACTCTCGTCCTTGACGGCCACATCGCCTCCTCGCCCGGTGGCGTTTTTCGAGTCTTGATGGTGGCGGCTAGGTACCGGCCGCATATTCGGTCACCAGTCCTTCAGCGCCAGGGTTCGCCCGAAGATGTGCGGCACGTGGCGTAGCTGGTGCTGAAGATCGAAACAGCGGTCGAGCGCGGCCGGCTCCAGATGCGTAGCGATATCGGTATCGGCGGCCAGCGCACGTTTGAAGTCGACCTCCTCGTCCCAGACTTGCATGGCGCAACGCTGAACCCAGCGGTACGCGTCGTCGCGTGCACAGCCCGCCTCCGTCAGCGCCAGCAGCACCGCCTGGCTGAAATACATG
>JAUVBS010000313.1 GCA_030591105.1 bacterium
CACCCGGCTGATCGACCGTGCGGTTCCCTTTTGCCTGGTGAGCAACAACACGACCCACCGCCCCGAGGAGCTGATCGCCGATCTCGTGGCTGCGGGTTTTCCGGTGGCCGAACAGCATCTGATCGGCACCCTCGGGCTGGGTGTCCGCCTGTTGCACCAGGACGGTCGTACGCGTATCAACTGGCTGGGCACGCCGCGGTTGGCCTCCTACTGGCGCGCGCAAGGGTTCACTTTGGTCGAGGACGGGCCGTGCGACGCGGTCGTGCTCGGGGTCGATTCTGACCTGAGTATGGCGCGGCTCGAGCAGACGCTACCGCAACTCCACGATCACGGCGCCGATCTGGTCTGCCTGCACCGGAACCTGTTCTATCTCGATGAGGGGGGACGGCGCCGCTTCGGACCGGGCGCCTGGTGCGGTGCGTTACAGGCGCTGATGACGACCGGCACGGTGCTGACCGTCGGCAAGCCGGAGCCGCCGATCTACCACGAGGCGCTCGAAAGGATTGGCGCCGAGGCCCGAGAGACCCTATTTATCTCGGACGACCCGTTGTCCGACCTCAGAGGTGCCAAGCGTCTCGGTATGTCGACCGCGCTGGTCCTGAGCGGTAAATACCGCGACCACGGAGTTCTGGGACAGCTAGATCAACCGGAGTGGCCGGATTACATTTGTGGCCGGCTCGCTGATTTAACCGACGAGATCGAAACCTGATGGCCGAAAATAACGACACCGACACCACACGCGATCCACGGCGACGATTACAGGTCCAGGCGCTCGCCTTGAGCGCGTGGGATCTGGCGCGTACCGAGGATCGGCACGGTCGGGACGGACGCACCCGTCTGATCACCCTCCGCACGCGGCAACGTCTGGCAGCCGCCTTCGAAACGGAGCGCGAGGTACCGCGCGAGAACCGCTCGTTCTATCTCGTCGGCGAAAAAGATGCCGACGCGTGCTTGCTGATCCACGGCACGCAGAGCAGCCCCGCTGCCTACCGCTCTCTGGGGAACTACCTGCATCGCAACGGCATGACGGTCCATGCCTTGTTGCTACCGGGCCACGTTGTCGATGACGATGTCATGGCCGACGTTGCCTGGCGCTCGAGTCTGCAACAGGCGCGGCATTAGTTCCGGCAGTTGCGGCAGGTCAGTGGTCGGGTCCACGTCGTCGGTATGAGCTTCGGCGCCGTCCTGGCGATCCAGCTGGCGGGCAAGGAACCGGTCACCAGTCTGGCCCTGTTGGCGCCCGCAATGATCCCCCGTGTCTCGCCGTTGCAGAGGCTCGCGCTACGGCTACGACTGTACCGGTTACCTTGGGTCCGACAGCGGTTGGGCTGGAATGCGGACCTGCTCGATTGGATGGATTCGGCCCGCGGTATGGTCGGTCAGCTGAAAGTAACGATCTTCGCTGCCCAGTGCGAGGACGATGAGCGGATCGCGCCGAACTCGCTGCGTATCCTGCAAAAGAAGGCGAAGCACCGTAACTCGCGCTTCCAGCTCTTTCCCAGCGGTGGTCACACGATTCTCGCCAGCCACGGCGAACAGGGCCTCAATCAGTCCATCCTGAGTTTTTTCAAGAATCCACGCTGAGTGAATCGAACACCCGGTCGGGATCGATGCCGAGTTCGTGAGCGCGTCGTATCACAGCCTCTCGGGCGGTGTCGGATCGGTCGGCGAGGTAGGCCGAGATGTGATCGAGCAGACCGTCCATGGCCACAGGTTCGGTGGCTGAAGAAACGGCCAGCAGATCGTCCAGATCGGCGTCGGAGAGTTGCGCTCCCAGGCCGAATCGCCGCCAGGCCAGGACCGCCAGTACGTGGACGTAGTCGGCGAAGTGCTGGGCGAGCTGGCGCAGGATCGGTGCGAGCACAGCCGCGGTCGTAGGGCGGCCCTCGATGAGGTTGGCCGCCAGTCGGTACGCCTGCGCACCGATGTGCTGATCACGGACCTGGGCCTCTTCGGCCGTCAGGCCCAGTGGAACGTCGCGCCGTCGCAGCAGATCTCCCCGGCCGAACAGACCGAGCCCGAGCAACCGGTGGTCCGCGTTGTGCCGGTAGTGATCGGCGCGGGCGCGTCGCGACTGATCGCACTTGTCCAGCGGTGTCAATAACGCCGTCGCACCCGCAATGACTGTCGGCGGCGCCGGCTCCGATACGAGTCGGGTCAACAAATCGGCCAGGTAGACGTTCACCGCTTCGTCCGGTCCACAGCTGTTGGTCGGAAAACGCGAGTCGGCCCGCGCTGCCAGCAGGTTTTCCAGCATGAAAAACGAAAGCGGTCGCGGGTCGCTGAAGTCCGGGAAGAGTAGCCGGTAGCAGGTTGCACCATGGTCTGTGGTACTGTCCGCGGTGTCGGTTGCGGTACGGGACAAGTCGGACCTCCTCGGAGTTGGACATCGAGCGGCCATCGGGACGCCATCGTTGCGTTGCACGCGGCGTGCCAGCATCGGCGGTCCCATCGCGCCGCCCGGACAACCGACCGACACCGGCAAACGCGCCGACCCTGGCGCCAGTGGTCTGAAAACGCCGTGGTCGGATTCCCGCCATGAACGGTCGATCCTGCTCCAGATTTTCCTACGGTTGTGCGTGTTGCGGTCGAAACCCGGATATAGATGAAGCCCGGGAGTGCTACCGGTGCCGGGGGTCCCGCTGTCCGGTGTTTGCCGGTGTGGTGCCAATCGAAAGGACGATCGGATGAGCGACCGCGACCAGGTGGACCTGACCGACGGTTACGACGTAATGCCGTCTGATGATGCGCCGACCAACGACTTGCTGGCCGACGACCTGCTGGCCGACGACCTGCTGGCCGATGACTCGCAAGTCGAGGACCCGCCGGTCGATGATCCGCCCGCCGAGCCGCCCGTCGATGAGTGGGTCGATCCTATGGAGGAGTCCTATGAATCGTCCGCTGAGCCAAGCGGCCTTTCGCACCGGGCCGGTATCCCGGCTAAGCAGCCACTCCCCCCACCTCAGCGTAAGCGCAGCGCCTCGCCCGCCGCGCTCGGCCTGCTGCTCTTCGTCGCGACGCTGGTGGCCGGACTCGGTCTGAGCTACGGCGTCTTGATGGTTGTGGGTGGCAGTCCGCAGCAGCTGTTGAACTTCGACGGCTTGATGCAGCTGGATCGGATTCTGGCGTTCGACCTGTATCCGACCAATCTCTTCTGGATGATGGCCGTCGGTGCTGCACTGATCGCTTTTCTGGTGGGCGCAGCTGTGGCCCGCGCGATCCGCGGCGCCAACGGGCGCGCCGAGCACGCGCAGCAGATGATCGACCGGATCACGGCTCTCGACATCGAGGATGGGCAGGGCTGGCAGGCCGACGAGTTGGGTACGGATCCACGGGTGTCGGCGTTCGCGGCGAACACGCTGGGTGCTTACCGTCTGTTGCAGAACAAGACGGCGCGCTACATCGGCCAGGAAGGCGAGTTGCACCGCCTGGAAAAAGCGTTGATGGATGGGACGCGGGTCGATCTGGCCGATGGCTACGAGAATCCCGCCGTCGGATCGTTGGCCGACGAGGTTCTGCGTGTGTTCGACGACTGGGTAACCGCGGTGCAGAACAGCAAGAAGTCGGATCAGAAAGTGAGTTCGTCCGGTAGCGAGCTGATCGGCGTCGTCATGGACGCCTGTGCGTG
>JAUVBS010000174.1 GCA_030591105.1 bacterium
GGAAACCCCCGAGGTCTATTTCAAATCGTCACAAGAAATGCACACGCTTTTCCAGGACTGGCCCGCAGCGCTCGCCAACTCGCTGCGGATCGCCGAGATGGTCGATTTCGAGCTGCAGACGGACCAGCTACTGCTGCCGGAATTCGACCTGCCAACCGAGTTCAGCTCGCCGGATGCCTATCTGGCACATCTTGCCCGCCGCGGCCTGAACGAGCGTTATGCCGAGATCACAGACGAACTGAACGAGCGGCTCGAGTACGAACTCGACATTATCGGCCAGACCGGTTACGCCGGTTACTTCCTGATCGTCTGGGATTTCATCCAAGCGGCGCACCGTATGGACATACCTGTTGGCCCAGGGCGGGGCTCGGCAGCCGGAAGTCTTGTCTGTTATAGCATTGGCATAACCGACATCGATCCAATTGCTAACGGGCTACTATTCGAGCGGTTTCTTAACCCAGAGCGCATTTCGATGCCCGATATCGACGTCGATTTCTGTTTCGAAAAGCGTCCGGAAATCATCCGATACGTCGAGCAGAAGTACGGCCGCGAGAACGTCTCTCAGATCATAACCTTCGGCACCATGGCTGCCCGCGCGGTGCTCAAAGACGTTGCGCGGGTGCTCGATCTCAGTTTTCAGGACGCCGATCGCATCAGTAAGCTCGTACCCAGTGAGGTCGGCATCACCTTGCAACGAGCCATCGAGGAGGCGCCGGGTTTAAAAAACGTGCGCGGCGAATCACCTGTGCACGACAAGTTGATCCGCAACGCACTGGTGCTCGAGGGGCTGAATCGCAACCCCGGCATCCACGCCGCTGGCGTGTTGATCACACCGACGCCGCTGATCAATCACTGCCCCCTGTACCGCAGCGCCAAGGGGGATGTCACCACCCAGTTCGATATGAAGCAGGCCGAAAAACTCGGCCTGCTGAAGATAGACTTCCTCGGACTCAGAACCCTGACCGTGATCGACAAGGCGCTCAAACTGATCGCCGAGGTCAAAGGTATCGAGATGAAGGCCAGCGAGATCCCCCTCGACGATCCGCAGACCTTCAGCTTGTTGCGCGAGGGCCGTACCGTCGGCGTCTTTCAGCTCGAAAGCAGCGGTATGCAGGAGCTGGTGCGCAAGCTGAAACCCACCTGCTTCGAGGACATCACGGCGATCAACGCGCTGTACCGCCCGGGCCCACTCGGCGCCGACATGGACACGGTCTACGTCGAGCGCAAGCATGGACGTCAGCCGGTGAGATACAAGCATCCCGATCTCGAGCCGATCTTGAAAGACACCTACGGTGTGATCCTCTATCAGGAGCAGGTGATGCAGATCGCCAGCCAGATGGGTGGCTTCTCCATGGGGCAGGCCGACACGCTGCGCAAGGCCATGGGGAAGAAGAAGGTCGAGATCATGGACGCGATGAAGGTCGAGTTCATCGCCGGAGCGGTCGAGAACGATTACGATCGCAGGCTAGCCGCGGAGATCTTCGAGGAGATGGCCCACTTTGCGCAGTACGGTTTCAACAAGAGCCACAGCGCTGCCTATGCGGTGCTCTCGATTCAGACCGCTTGGTTGAAGGCGCATCATCAGGCGGAATTCATGGCGGCGACCATGACCACTGAGATGCGCAAGTCCGAGCGGATCACGCAGCTGATCGACGAGGTCAAGGTGCTCGGGCTCGAGATCCAGCCGCCGGATATCAACCGGCCACGCGCCGAATTCGGGGTGCGCGCGGGAGCGGTCGTTTTCGGTATGGGCGCGGTCAGAGGGGTCGGCAGCAAGGCGATCGAGGCGATCGCCGAGATCCATGCCGCACGCGGCAGCGATTTCACCGATCTGTTCGACCTCTGCGAACACGCCGACCTGCAGAAGGTCAACCGCAAGGTGCTCGAGGCGTTGATCTGTGCCGGGGCGTTCGACCGGCTGCCGGGGAACCGGCACACGCAGATCGAGAACCTCGACCGAGCTCTCGCTTACGGCCAGAGCCGGGCTCGTGACCGCGAGGGTGGGCAGACTTCGCTATTTGCCGGTAGCGGGACCGTGGCGCTCAGACCGAACTTCGAGCCGTACGAGCCGTTCGACCCGCTACTCGAACTGAGCAAAGAGCGCCAGGCAGTGGGTTTCTTTCTATCCGGACATCCGTTTCACGAGTACCGCGAGTTGATTACCGCCTTACCGACGGCGACCACCGAGCTGGCTAGCCGCCGCGGCGAAGGCACCTGGGTCGACCTGGTCGGTGTGATCACGTCGCACACCAAGGTCCGTGACCGCCATAAGCGTGTCTACGCCCGAGCCCACTTCGAAGACCGCGCCGGTATGATCGGGCTGGTGGTTTATGCGAGTCGGTACGCCGAGAATCAGCAGTTCGTCGAAAGCGATTCGATCCTGGTGGTCGGCGGGCGTATTCAGGTACGGTCGGACGGCCAACGCGAGGTGGTGGTCGAGCGATTGACGCGCGTCGACGAAGTGCTCGGGACCTGGACTCGCAGCGTCCTTTTGCTGGTCGATCTCGATGCGATGGGCAGCGACGGCTTGCGCGAACTGGACGGCCTCCTGGCAGGATTCGGTACGCCGCAACCGCTGCGACCGCTACAGTGGGAACAGCAGGGCGTGTCGTCACCTCCGGCGACGACCGGCCTCGGCGATCTTGTGCCGCCCGAGCCGGTGCTGGCGATACCGGTGCCGTTGGTGGTGGACACCAGGCGGGATGGACGGGATTGGCTCCTGCGTTCGAGTGGACGAAACATCGCCTTGACCCTCGACTCTCTCCGCCGATTGCGCGGGATCGCGGGAGTCAAGGAGGTGAGGTTAAGCGCGGTATTGCTGGCGCCTCTCGAACAAAAACAACGGTTTCGAGCGAGCGGCTGAACCGGTTTTCAAGTCGATCCTCGCCGCCCAGGCTAACGGATGAAGCTGCGATCGTGACCGTGGATTACCTTGACAGCCGTCGGCACGAATGACTTAAATTCGGAGTTCATTAGGCAGACGACCGCGGCGAGCCGGTGCCCGGAAGTGACAGATCTATGGAGTGGAAGAAAAAAACCCTCTGGTTGGAATTCGAGTTGCCACTGGTCGAACTGGAGGAACGGATTCAGACCGTCCAGGATTCCGCTGATGTGCGCGGTCTCGACGTGTCCAGTGAGGTTCAGCGGCTACGCGAGAAAGCGGAGCGGCTCGGACGCGAGATATTCGCCAAGCTCGAGCCGTGGCAACGGGTCCAGCTAGCTCGTCATCCGCGCCGACCCACCACCAACGATTTTATCCAGCACATCTTCAGCGAATTCGACGAGCTCCACGGTGATCGCATGTTTCGCGACGACGCGGCCATCGTCGGTGGGCTAGCGGTGCTCGAGGACCGCAACCTGATGATCATCGGTCATCAGAAAGGGCGTGACACCAAGAGCAACATCAAGCGCAATTTCGGTATGGCTCACCCGGAGGGATATCGCAAGGCTCTACGCTTGATGCATATGGCGGCGCGCTTCGGCCGCCCGGTGGTCACTTTCATAGATACACCCGGAGCTTTCCCGGGCGTCGGTGCGGAGGAGCGCGGCCAGGCCGAAGCGATCGCACGCAATTTGCGGGAGATGGCCGATCTACCGGTGCCCATCGTGGTGGTCATAACTGGAGAGGGCGGCAGCGGCGGTGCGTTGGCCCTCGGGGTCGGCGACCGTGTCTACATGCTCGAGAACGCGATCTACAGCGTGATCAGCCCGGAGGGATGTGCGGCGATTCTGTGGCGCGACAACACCAAGGCGGCCGACGCGGCCAAGGCGATGAAACTGACCGCTGCCGACGCACTGAACCTCGGCGTCGTCGACGGTATCATCGACGAGCCGATCGGTGGCGCGCATCGGGATCACAAGACCGTCGCGTTACGAGTCAAAGCGCAGATCCAGGACACCCTGGCGGAGCTGGAGGGGCTCTCCGCGGATCAGCTGCGCGACCAACGTCTGGAGAAATTCCTCGCCATGGGGATTTACGATCAGGTGCCGTCCGGCTGAGCTAGCACACCTGGCGGTGACCGACCGACCGGGCCGGTACCGATGCTCGCGTTTGACAGTTCGGCACGAATATTGTACTATTTGTTCTGCCAACCTCTGCAAGGACCCGCCTCTGCGGCAAACCGGTCAACCGGTCGTCGCTCGGGGTATGGGTTTATTTCTCATAATACCCGGCAACGGCACCATGTTGACGGGCTGGCTGCTTGCCTGCCCGACGTATAGGAGCACGATCGTATGTGTCTTTTCACGCATTTTGCGGCCGGTGCACTGGTTGGCGGAGCGACGGGCAATCCGTGGGCTGCGGCGGTGGCCGGGCTGGTGAGCCATGCCGTGCTTGATGCGGTGCCACACTACGATCACCCGGATTGGCGGCTGGAATTGGCCGGTGGACTGGCGAGCCTAGGTCTTTTACTCCTGCTGCCGCAGGCCTCATGGCCGGCGGTGATCGGTGGTGTGTTCGGTATGTTACCGGATCTGGAGAACCTCTTCCAGAAGCTCGGCAAGATGCAACGGAGTCGGTTTGTATTTCCCTCACATACCGGGTTGATACCGCACGGACGTAACCTCGGTCCGCGTAGTCTCGTCTGGCAACTGGTGATCTTCATCGGCTGTTTTCTCGCCCTGGGGTTGATCCAACCGACGCCGGCCGCGGCACAGGGTGAACCGGGCTTGCTACCGGGGGTAATCGAGCCCGTTGCTGTACCCATCGCGGTCGTCGCGGCGCCGGAAATCGACTTGCTGCTGAGCCGTGCCGACTTGACCAGGGTGCGTGTGCGCTTCCCGGTCGCCAAGGCACCGGCGGACTGGGACGCCATCGATCCGCGGCAGGTGATGTGGCTCAGGCCCGGGCAGGGCGCTCGGACGGCAGACGGCAGTGAGCAACAGTCGGTTGCCGAGGCGCTGTTTACCGTCGCGGTGCCGATGCGCAGGGTCCCGACCTGGCGCGTGGTGTCTGGAACCTGGCATCGCGAACCGGAACGAGCGCTGGCGCTGGCCGACCTGGTGACGGTGCGGGCGCCGGCAATTTTTCGCGGCGTACCGTTGGCCGCCGTGCAGATCGCCGCGACGGCCGCGGGCGGCATCGTAGCGGAGGTCATACTCGAGCTACAGCACCAGGCGGTCGGTCAGGAACGGGACAAACTGGCGTTGGTCGATCCTGATGAACTGGACAGCGAGCGAGAAATGGTGCCGTCGGCTTTGGTCAACCGCCGTCTGTACAGCATGCTGTCGCTCGGGTCGGCCCGACACGAGGAGCGCCTCACCAAGAGTGCACGATTCGAATTGCCCGACTGGTTCGCGCTGACCGACAACTGGGTCAAGCTAA
>JAUVBS010000525.1 GCA_030591105.1 bacterium
AAGGTCGCTGATGACCGCGAGGTCGACGATGACCGCAAGGTCGACGATGACCGCAAGGTCGACGATGACCGTAAGGTCGCTGATGACCGCAAGGTCGCTGATGACCGCAAGGTCGACGATGACCGTAAGGTCGCTGATGTCGCTGTCGTCGGTGAAGAGAGTGCCGAAGCCGTGGCGGCGGCCCGCACGGCGGCGGGAAAGGGCTCCACGAGGATTCGCAAGCTCTTGCCGTGGATTGTGATCTTCCTGCTCGCTGCCATTGCGGCATCGGTTTACTTCGGCCTCAGTCGTCAGCAGGCAGCCGGCACGCTCGAGAGCGCACAGGTCGTTGCCGAACCCGTGGCACAGCACACCGCGACGGGCGTCTCAGCGATCGTGCTACCGGGTGGCGAAGCGATCCGGGTCATGGAGAATTCCTTCAACGCCGCGTTTGCCCGCTACCTCGGCAGTGGCGATGCCGATCTCACACGGATCTTCGACTTCGACATCGTCGAGTTCGAGACCGGCTCGTCGCTGTTGACCCCGGTATCGCGGACTCACGTCGAAGATCTCAGGAAGATTCTCGTCGCGTACCCGGAGGTAACGATCAAGCTCATCGGTCATACCGACGCGACCGGGTCGGACGACGAGAACCTGGCACTTTCGATCCGCCGGGCCGATGCCGCGCGCAATGTCCTGGTCCGAGAAGGGATCGCGGCCGATCGGATCACCAGCGAAGGGCGCGGCGCCACGCAGCCGATCGCGCCGAACGACACCGAGGAGGGCCGAGCCCTGAACCGCCGCCTCGAACTGATCGTGACCGGTTTGTAGCGTTATGGTCAGGCCCCCGCCGTGGATCAGCTCCGTCAAAAAGAACCGGCCACGGCCAGGCCGTTGGCGGTGGGCACGAGGCGCCAGGCGGCCCGATCGGTACCACGGGGACGAGCGACTGTCCGGCCGATGATCCAACCGATGAACGCACCAGCGACCACGTCGGACGCGTAATGTTTGTAATCCTCGATCCGCCCCGCACCGGTCAGCACGGCGAGCCCGATGGCGATACCGCCGGGCCAGCCGCCGCAGCGCCGCTGCACCACCGCCGCCACCGTCCAAGCGCCCGCGGTATGCCCGGAGGGAAAGGAAAGGCTGTCACCGTTGGGACGCGTTCTGTCGACCGCATGCTTCAGCAAACCGGTGACGGTATAGGTCAGTAACAATCCCCGCGTGGCGTCATAACCGAGGCCGGCGAGACGATCGGTGCCGGTGGCACCACCGATCGCCCAGGATCCCACCGATAACGGAACCAGAACTCTCGCGTCTCCCCAGATGTTGCCCAGATCAGAAAGAGCATCCAAGGCGCCGCGATCCAGCGCCTGTTGCGCACGGTCGGGATCCTCGATGGCATACACCAGCAGGGTCGCGGCGGTACCGGCCAGCAGCAACCAGCCGCTTTCTCGCGAAGGCAAAGCTTTGAGGTCTGCGAGCAGCGTCCCGGGGAAATCGCGCAGAGCAGTGTCGGTACCCTCGGTGCACCCCGCGCGGACCGACGCCACGTCAACCGACGCGAGCCCGCCAACCAGCAGCAGCACCACCAGAACGATTGTCCATTTCCGGATCGATACCAACGGTGCGTGCTCCAGGG
>JAUVBS010000024.1 GCA_030591105.1 bacterium
GGCTGTCGCCAGCAATAGCAGGGCGATGAAGAGCAGGAATATGGCACGCATCCAGGGTCTCCTTTACGGCGGGTCCAGGGTCAGCGTTTCAGGCCGTGACGACGCATGATCTTCAACAGACTGCTGTGATCAGCCAACCCCAATTCGGACGCGGTATTGGTGATGTGCCAGCCGTTACGCTCGAGGGCGGCCAGGATGATCTGCAGTTCGGCAGCAGTCTTTGATTCTTTGAGGGTCAGGGGTGCGGCGGTGTGGCCGGGCGCGGCGTTGTCCGGTGCGGCGGTACGGCCGGGTGCGGCGGCTGCCTTGCTCGCTGTGCGACCATCGACCAGCGCCGGCATCGCCGCGAGCGTGATCACGTCGCCGTCGCTGGCGATCACCAGCCGTTCGATCACGTTGCGCAGTTCGCGGACGTTGTTGCGCGCCCAGTCGTGGGCCGTCAACTGCGCGATGACTTCCGATGCGAACCGCTTAGGGTGTCCGCCGAATTTCGCGCAGGTCGCGGTCAGCAGATGTTCGGCCAGCAGCGGGACATCGTCCAGCCGCTCGCGCAGTGGTGGTACGCGCAGTACATGCACGTTGAGCCGGAACAGCAGATCCTCTCGGAAGCGGCTACCAGCGACCTCGGCGTCGAGGTCACGGTTGGTTGCAGCGACCACGCGTGCGTCGACCGCGATCTCGCGCGCGGCGCCGATACGGGTGATGGTGTTGGCCTCGAGTACCCGCAACAGTTTCGCCTGAGCAGCTACGGGCAGCTCGCCCACCTCATCGAGGAACAGAGTGCCGTGTGCCGCGTTCTCGAAGGCGCCGCGGCGCGTGCGGTCAGCGCCGGTGAACGCACCGCGCTCGTGGCCGAACAGTTCGCTCTCGGTGAGGTTGTCCGGCAGCGCGGCGCAATTGACCGTCACGAATGGGCCGTGCCGCCGCGTGCTTTCGTCGTGCAGCAGCCGCGCGACCAGCTCCTTGCCGCTGCCGCTCTCGCCGAGGATCAGAACCGGGCTGGGGATCGGTGCCAACCGGCCGATCTGTTCCTTGAGGGCGCGCATCGCCGTGCTCTCGCCGATCAGCGGGGAATCATGGCCGACGCTACGCCGTAGCTGCTTGACCTCTCGCGTCAACCGTGCCCACTGCAGGGCGTTGTCGACCTCTTGGACGACTCGCTCGAGCGGCTCTTCCTTGGCCAGGAATCCGTAAGCGCCGAGCTTGACCGCTCTCACGCAGCGGTCATAGCTCCCGGTTCCGGTGTAGACGATCACCGGTACGGTGAGGCCCTTTTGTTGGTGCTCCCGCAGAAATGCGAAGCCGTCCCGACCCGGCATTTCCAGATCGAGGATCACGCAGTCGACCGGTTCGCGGGCGAGAACATCCAGACCTTCGTCGGCGTCGGCGGCGGTGACGGTCTCGTGCCCACCCAGACGCTTCAGATCGTAGGCGTACTGCTGGCGCATGGCTGCCACGTCGTCGACGATCAGGATCAGGCTCATGGTTCTCGCTCCGTGTCGGGAGGGGGCGGTACGTCGTCGGGCGCGGCGCCCTGTTCAACAAAGTGTACGCTGAATATACTGCCGCGGCCGGGTTCGCTGGCAACCTCGACCGTTGCTCCGCAGTCAGCCGCCAGGCGGCGTACGTTGCTCAAACCGAGGCCGCTACCGTCAGGACGGGTGGTGAAAAAATCGTCGAAGATGCGTTGGCGATCCTCTGGCGCGATGCCGGCGCCGGTGTCGGCGACCGAGAGCACGACCGTCGGCTCACCCGAGTTCTGGCCGCGGCGCACCGACAGGGTCACCGTACCACCGCTGTCCGGGAGGGATTCGAGCGCGTTGCGCGTCAAGTTGTCGACGATCCGTCGCAAGGCGATCGGGTCTGCCATGACCGGCGGCAGACCGTCCTGCAGTTCGGTGGCGATACCGATGTGTCCGGTGTCCGGAACACTCAAGCCCGCAGCGGCTGCGCGGACGATGGCGGCGAGGTCACACGGCTGCGGCTGACCGGCCGCACCCAACCGCCGGTAATGAGTTGCGAGGTCATCCAGATACGCCAAGCCCTGTTCGAGGGTTTCGCGGCGCTCGCGGAATACGGCCGGTAGATCGTCCGGCGCCTGTTCGGCAAGTTGAGCCAGGTGACGGACGACGTTGCGCAGCGGTGTAAGCCCGTTACGGATATCGTGATTCACCTGCCGGGCGACCTCGCCGAGGGTGGCGCGACGTTCCGCCTCGGTGACGCGGGCGAGGCTCGCGCGCAGTCGTCCCGTCAACTCCTGCAGCAGGCGCCCTAGGCGACCCACTTCATCGTGACCGTCGGTGTTGAAATCGACGTCGAGACGACCGAGATCCAGACGCGCGGTTTGCTGCGCCAGACGCCGCAGCGGCCGGCTGATCCGGTCCGAAACCCACACCGCCAGCGCAACCGATCCGATCGCCGTGAGGATCAGCGCTGCGGCTAGCCACAGATTGACACGGTGCAACAGCGCAGCCAGCGGTGCCGAAGGATGGCTCACGATCAAGGCGGCCTCGTAGCGGTGTCCGGCGCGTATCAACGGGATTGGTGCGGCCTGGACCAGATGACCGGCCCGCCGCAGCGCGGCCGCAGCCGCGGTGCCGGCCACACCCTCGGGCGAGTCTTCGGTCGCTGTGGGTTGAAGAAACGCGGCCAGCTCCGGATCGGACGAAAAAGCGCCGCCGGCGAACACCACGCTGACCGCCAGTTCACGGTCGCGGGTCAGGCGCTGCAAGCTCGCTTCGTCGAACCGCAGGCCGCCCACGATGGTGAACGCCCGTCCGCCACAGCTGAATCCGGTGGCGCCGGACAGCGCCAGGAATTCGGCCGTCGGCGAGCGGGCCGCAACCAGTGCCATCCGGTTCGGTGCGCTCGATACCAGCTCGGCGAGGTACGGGTCGCGTCGGTCGTACTCGTTGCGGTAGTGACCAGAGCTGACGATGCGGTCGCGATCGTCCTGGATCTGCAGCATATCGAGGCCAGTCAAACGCATGGCTCGCCCGGCATAGTCGCGCAGATAGGGGAGCAGGTCGTCGCGTCCGCCGCCGATGGCCAGTCGCCAGGTGTTGTCGCGGTCGATCTCACCGGTCAATGCGTCGAGTCTGCGCTGGATGTCGGCCGCTTCGGCGGCCAAATCTTCCTGGATGATGGTCATCAGCGTAGCGGCGCGTTCGGTGAACTGAGCACTCAATCGGCGCTGCATCTGCCCGCGCACCCCCCACGCAAACAGAGCGAGCGGTACGAGGATCAGCAACACCGATCCGAGCAATATGCGTGTGCGTAGGCTCACGGTTGAGCCTCCGGGCTAGATTCGACCCAACCGGCACGGCCGAGTAACGGTGTACCGTCATAGGCCAGTACCATGCCTGCTAGCTGGCCGCTGGCCACCAGATAGGCGCGCGTGTATACCAGCGGCACCAGGCGGTCGCCGAGCTGCGCCAGAACCGCCGCCAGTGCGTCGTCGCCGTCACCGTCGGGTGTACCCGCGGTCGATATCCCGAACGGCTCTGGGGCGAGCCAACCCGCTCGCGCGAGGATACCCGCCAGCGTCAGGCAGGTCGTGGGGTACTCCCGCGACACTGATACGATGTAGCCGCCGGCGGTGCCGGACTGCAGGTGGACATCGAACTCGTCAGCGGGCGTTGCGACGCTGCTCCGAAAACCCGGAGGCAGGAACGCGACGCGTTCGGCGAGCCGCCGCGAGTCGAGATCCGCAGCCCGGAAAAGCAGCGTGCCGTCGCCGATTCCGCTGACGGTCGGATCCCAGGCGACCGGCATACTCGCACCCACGAACGCGGGTGCGCGCAGTTCGGGGCAAATCGAGCCACGCGGCCTCGTGAAGCTGGCGTGGTCGGCCGGCCAGGCACTTTCGGCGGCAACGGCTGTGGCCAGATCGTCGCGGCTGGCGGCCACGGCAGCGGCTGTCGAGCGAAATCGTTGCCCGGTGGCCTGCGGATCGGTCCGGGCGTTTGGTGCGGTCAGCAGCAGCAGGTACAAACGATCCCACGGCAACGGAGTGAGCGTCGCTTCACCGACGTCTTCGTAGTAGCTCACATCCAGTTGATGGCGAACCAGCAACAGATTGGCTCCCAGCGCCAGCAGGTCGCGAGGATCGGTCTGCGGCACGATGCGGAAGGTCAAGCGACGCCAGGTTGGCCGATCCGGATGGTGGAGATTGGCGTGGCAGACGATGTCGGGTAAAGGTTCGATGGTCGTCGACTGCAAGCGGCCTGGACCACTGCCAACCGGCCAGCGCCAGCCGCTCTGGAGCTTGGCCACGGCGCAAGCGGGGTGGGCCAGTAGATACGGCAACAGCGGTTGCGCCTCGCGCAGCGTGACGACCAGTTGCCGGTGGTCTTCGGCCACGGCCGACGCGATCGAAGCGTCGAGCCATGCCCAGGGAGAGTGCCGGCCTGCCGGCCGGTCCAAGGCGCGGTTGCGGGTCCACGCGTCGAGCACCGCCCTGGCGGTCACCGGAGTGCCGTCCCAGAAGCGGGCATCCGGGCGTATCTCGAAAGTCCAGACCAGTCCGCTGGCGTCGCTCGTCCACGCCCCGGCCAGACCGGGGCGCAGCTCGCCCGTGCAGTCGGCCATGACCAGGGTCTCGTATAAGTTTCTGAAAACGATCGTTTCGGATAGACTGTGAGGGACGGGGGCGTGGTCTGGGCTGACCGGATCGGTCAGGGCGAAGACAATCACGCCGTCGGGCAGCGGCTCGCCGCTGGTCGGGTTGCAATCGACTGCAGGATCGGGCCGCGCCCCAGACGGCACGGTAAATGGTGGCCCGGCGTGCCATGCGCTCGCATCGCCACCGACCGGTTCGGACCGACCACCGCAACCAGCGAGCAGCCAGATCAACGACGCTACCAACAGCGTAGTCGACAACGCGGTTGATAAACTGGTCGGCATCGTGTACGCGTTTTGCCGACGGCGGCCCGGTGTATGACGCGTGGTGAAGATCGCCGGACGGGGTCGCGGTGTCACCGTTGCCTCCTGGGGGGTCATCGCGCCTCAGCAGTGTGGATCACGAATCCGAGCTAGGGTATCGCGCCGGAACGGCTCGGTCAAACTGAAGGCCCCTGTTTGGAAGTCTGGACACCGGTCCGGCCCGGAAGTTCCATCCGCTCCGGGAGGTCGCTCATGACCGTGCGTCGTGGTGCCATTGCAGTATGCATCTGGAGCGGCATCCTGGCCATGCTGGTTGCGCCGACCGGCTGTCAGGCAGGCGATAGCGGTCGCGACGGCGCCGAGCAAGCGTCAGCGAGTGAGGAACAGCAGATGCAGCAGCTCTACCGCCAGCAGCGCCATCTCATGGTCGACCGGCAGATCGCCGCTCGCGGCGTGCGTGACCCGCGGGTGCTCGAGGCGATGCGTGACGTCCCTCGCCACGAATTCGTCCCCGCCACTGTGCGCGATGCGGCGTACCAGGACCGCCCGTTACCGATCGGTGAAGGACAGACCATCAGCCAGCCGTACATCGTGGCACTGATGACCGAAGCGCTGCAGTTGCGGGGCGGTGAAAAAGTCCTCGAACTGGGCACCGGTAGCGGTTACCAGGCCGCGATTCTCGCCGCCATAGCCGATACGGTCTGTACCATCGAGTACTTCGCGCCGCTCGCCGCCGAGGCTCGTGACGTGTTCGATCGCCTCGGTTACGATCGGATCATCTCGCGTGCCGGAGACGGCTGGGACGGTTGGCCCGAGCATGCGCCGTTCGACGCTGCCCTGGTGACCTTCGCCGCGCCTAAGGTGCCGCCCGCTCTGGTCACGCAGTTGCGCACCGGCGGCCGCGTCTGCATCCCGGTCGGCCAAGCGCCCGGCATCCAGCGCTTGATGGTCTACACCAAGCGACCAGATGGCTCTTTGGCCGAAGAGTTCCTCTGTGACGTACGCTTCGTGCCCGTACAGGGGGAGGGCGCGGATTGATCACCGCACTTCTGGGCCGGTCTCGCGAGGAAACCGAGGCGGCCAGCGAACGCGCGAATCTGGCGGTCACCCGTGCGAGACAGATCAGCCTGTGGCTGACGGCTGCGGCGATGATCCTGGTGATCGGGCTCAGATCGGTGCCGCACGTCGGTCTACCCTGGCATTGGTTCGGCTTCCCGCTGCTGGTCGTGAGTCTCTGGATCGGCCGGCGCGACACCGACCCGAATTGGCCGAAGGTGCTCGCACTGCTGGCCTACACCGTCGTCGTGCTGTGGTTGACGCGCATCGACGGTGATACCGGCGACGCGCACGTGCTGGAGCTGGCGCTGATGCTCGGCGTCGGCATCCTCGTGGTCCCGGCGCTGGCGGCCAAGTACTGGCTACGGGAGCCGCTCGACTACAGCTGGGTTCATGGGCGCTGGTCGCGCGAGATGTGGCTGTGGTTCCCGACCGGGTTCGTGCTCGCCTTCGGCATCCTCTGGGGCTACTTCAACCTGCTGACGCCGACCTTGCACCATAGCTGGCCGCTACCTCTCCGGGGCGGCCCTGACCAGCCAGAAGCTCTGTGGCGGCTGTTCTGGGGTTGCAACTTCGTCGGCTTCTGGGACGAATTGGCGTTCATCAACTTCGTCTTCGTGCTGCTGCGCCGTCGGTTCTCCTTCTGGGAGGCGAATTTCGCCCAGGCGGTCTTTTTCACCAGCTTTCTGCACGAAATGGCGTTCCTCGGCTGGGGACCGGTGTTCATCTTCCCTTTCGCGCTGATCCAGGGCTATACCTACCGTCGCACGCGTTCACTGTTGTACATCGTGGTATTGCACCTGTTGATCGATAGCGTCCTGTTCTACATGATCGCGAACCGGTGGTATCCCGGCTGGGGGTGGCATCCTTAGCCCGGACTCATCGTGAATGAGCGCGGTGCGGATCAGGAAAAAGCCTGCCAGAATACGATTTCACGAGAACTGACGACGCGGGCCCACCCGGTGCGGGTGATTTTGAATTTGCCTATCCTGGTGGGAATGATGTGACCGGAGATATCACCGGACGGCCGATCGGTGCGACCGAGATGAAAGGAATAGACGATGAATCGTTACCTGAGTTCGTTGGTTGTCACGACACTGCTGCTCGCACTGGCGGGGCCGGTCATGGCCGGTTCGTACGCAGTCGACAATTCGCATAGTTCGATCACGTTTTCGATCAAGCACATGGTCATCAGCAAGACCAAGGGGGCTTTTGGCGATTATACCGCGTCGTTCACCTACGAGCCGGGCCAGATAAAGTCGTGGAGCACCGAGGCGACGATCCAGGCGGCGTCGATCAACACGCAGGACGACAAACGCGATGCACATCTGCGCAGCGCCGATTTCTTCGACGCCGAGAAATACCCGACCATCACTTTCGTCTCGACCGGAGTGAAAGCGACAGGTGACGATACCGCGCTGCTGGCCGGCGATCTGACGATGCACGGGGTTACCAAGCCGATCACGCTAGAGCTGACGATCCACGGTGTCATAACCGATCCCTGGGGCAACACGCGCGGAGGTTTTAGCGCCACCGGTAAGATCGATCGCAAGGAGTGGGGCTTGACCTGGAACAAGAGTCTTGACAGCGGTGGTCTGGTGGTCGGAAATGAAGTCGAGATTACGCTGGAAATCGAAGGTATTCTGGGGAAATAGCACCGGTTAGGTGACCGGTGCTTTGCGAGGCGGAGGCACGTGCTACGATCTGTCGCGCTGGCGGTATTGCTGACACCGCTGGTGCCGCTCGCGTTGCTACCGTGCGGTGCCGTGCTTACGTCATTTACTTCGTTCACCTCGTTCACCTCGTTTACCTCGGATACGTCTGATCCGTCTGATACACCTGATGTGCGGGATGTCGACGTAACTGATACCAGTGTTTGGCGCCAGCTCGAGCCGGGGCTGGAACTGGGCCGCTTTGCCACCCGCGACACACTGCCCGATCCCGAAGGCGATCTCGTCGTCTTGCGAGTCGATCCGCAGCGCTGGGAGTTGCGTTTACTGACAGCCACTGTCGGCAATCGGGCGAAGCACCGCAGCGCACGCATGTGGTGCGAGGAATTCGGGCTCGTCGCGGCGATCAACGCGGGGATGTTTCAGCGCGACCGGCGGACGCATGTGGGCTACTTGCAAGTCGGTGGCGAGGTCCTCAGCGCCCACACCAATAGCTATCTATCCGCGGTTGCGATGGGCCCGCGCCGGTCCGGTTTACCTCCGTTTCGCATCTTCGATCTCGACATCGTCCCGCTTACCGAGGTACTGGCCGATTACAACGACGTTGCTCAGAACTTGCGGTTGATCAAGCGGCCGGGTACGAACCGCTGGTCGGTGCAGACGCGAAGATGGGTCGAGGCTGCCCTCGGCGAGGATGGTTCCGGCCGTGCCCTGCTCATCTACTGCGAAACGCCATACCCCATGTACCTGCTGAACGGGTTGTTGTTGGCGTTACCGCTCGATCTGGTCTGCGCGCAACACCTCGAGGGCGGTAGCGACGCGCAGTTTCACGTTGCCCACCAACACTTTACCGGCGGTTTCCAAGGGGCGGCGGACAAGATCGTCTCCTGGCCGATCCCCAATGTCATCGGTGTGCGGCGGCGCTGACCAGGTCCGGCTCACCGGTTTCGATCGGCCATTTTGCACGGGCGATCTGCATCGATGGCCCGTATCTGAGCTGTCGGCGAGCCCTTCGTGAAGCCGAGAAACGCTGCCGTCACTTTCAACCTGCGATATTCTGGCTTTCTCCTCGTTTCTCCTGATGGAAGGTAGCTTCCGCCCGTGGGGGTTCGTAACTCCGTCCGCGCGGTCGGCCGGGACGGAGCTGGCGTATTGGCGTACTCGTTGCCGAATGATCTGGTAACGGAGGCACTGGTATGTATGACGAAAACAAGATCTGGATCATCGATCTCGGTGAAACCATCGACCCCGAAAAGCTGCGAGTCAAGACGCCGACCACTGCTGTGGCGAGCCAAGATCCTCTCGGCGAACTGCCTCGGCCAGCGCCCCAGCAGGGAGTCCGGCCAGCGCCCCAGCAGGGAGTCCGGCCAGCGCCGCGGCAGGGAGTCCGGCCAGCGCCGCGGCAGGCAGTCCGGCCAGCGCCACGCGGCGTGTTGCCGAATACGCAACAGCCCACACGCCGGCCAGCCAAGGCGGCTATTATACATATGAATGCACCCGCGGATCGATCGACACGTGCGGGGAAGTTCGTCCGAACCATCGCCGCCTGTCGGCATCCGGAGCGACTGCTCGTTGCGACCTATTTGCTGGGCCCATTCGCTATGCTGTTGACGCCCCAAGGTCGTCGCGATCGAAAATGGTCGTCGAGTGCCTTGCTGGCAGGAGCGGCGGGTCTGTTCCTGCTGATCAGGTGGGGTTCGGTCCAGACGCGTATGGCTGTGGGAGAATCGTCGGTGATGTGGTTTATAGCCGCCGGTGCAGTGATCGGTTTGTCGTTGGTCACCTGGTCGCGTGCGATCGTTGTGACCGGGCGGATGCTCAGAGCGCCGCAGACGCATCGCTTACCTTACTGGCTACGGCAGCCCTGGGCCACTGGTCTGGCCGGCCTCGTCGTGCCCGGGCTAGGGCATCTGATTGCCGGGCGAGCCCGTCGGGCCGCCGCCGCGCTTTGCTTGCTGGGGCCGACGCTGGTGGCAGCGCTGATCTTGACGCACGCGGATCGGCTCTGGCTGGGGCACCAGGCGCTCGGCGTAAACGGTTCCTCAGGACTGGCTCTCGAGCGGGTTTTCTTGCTCGCCGCCGCGACACTGGTACTGGGTGGATTGACCTGGGTCGCCCTGGCTCTCGATTCTGCCCGTCTGCAGGGTGTTGCCCCGGCGCTCTGCCGCCGGCAGCGTGGTGACTGGTTTGCCGGTGCCTTGGTGTTGACGTTGATCGTCTCGGCGGTCGCTCTGCGTCCCGCTGGTATGGCGCAGCGCCTGGATCATTACGCGGTTGCTCTTCAGGATGAGGGCTTGCAGTTGGTCCCGCTCTGGCTCGAACGCTCGGCTGCCGAGCTCGATCCTGCACAGCCGATCTATATGTTGCGTTGCGCCGATCTGTACGCCGCCCTCGGCCAGACCCGCCGCGCGACCAGGCTACGCGAGAATCTCGATGAGCGTTGGGTCACCTACGCAACCATGTTGCGGGCGGATAACTGGACCGAGGCTGCCCAGTCGGCGGAGACCGCGGCCAGACAACGAGTGACGAAGCCGGTCGCCGTATCACCAGGGTCGTCGACGGCCAACTCGCAGGCTGCGCCCAAGTCGACAGACGCTCACCGATCGGCAGCCGCGTCGGCGGTCGGTGACCAGGCGACCGGACAGCCTGCGCTCATCGAGCCGACCACGGACGGACAGATTCCGGCCACCACGCAGGCGAAGCTCAGGACACCGGCCGGTGCTTAGGGCTCGTCTCACGACCCTGGCCGTCGCGAGAGCCGAGGTCACGGCGTCGCTGCCTTGACGTTGTCGATATAGAACGTGCCCGCCCCATCGTTCCACGATGCAAAACTGATGTGCGTCAACTCGGCCAGGGCTTTGCCCTTGTAGTAGTAGGCTTCCACCTCGTACGGATCACTCACGCCGTCGACCATCACTTCGTAGACGGCGTCGGGTACGTCGATCGCCACCTTTACGGTGTACCAGGTATCCACATCCAGATCCATCGCCACGTACGTCCTCTCCGACCACTTGGAAGAACCCTCGCGGACGAAGAGATTGACCTTATCTTCCTCCTCCGAATTCTCGAAGCCGAGGAAGACGAAACGTTCCTTACCGGTCGAGTTGGGCCCGCCTTTCTTGTCCTTGATGCCGCCGACGAAGAAGAAGGCCGAATGATCGTATTCGGGACGGATCTCCCGGATGAAGATGTCGTACTGAACGGTGAATTGGCCGGACTGCGGCGCGGATAAGCGTTGGCTCAGGTACGTGTTCAATTCGGGGTTGGCCTTGATCATCGCCTTCTTGGTGGCGTTGCCGCCGATGTCTTTGGTACTGAGCTTCAGTAGTTGCCGACCTTGATTGCTGTCCTTGCGGCTCTCGTACCAGTCTTGGCCCTTGTTGTCGCGGCGCAGCTCGTCACCCTTGGTGAGTTGTTCGAAATCGCCGTTGACGACGAGGTCGGTAGCCTCGGCCGCACCGGTGGTGATTGCCAGCGTCAAAATCAGCAGCGTGCCGGCCAGTAGCGGTCCGAGCGCTCGCGGGGTAGGCATGGAGAGTCTCCTGCGGTTGGTGGTTGGGCGGATATTCACGATCTTCGATGGTAACACTTTGCCAGCGGCGGTGGCCAAGGAAAACCGACTGCGGCTTTGCAGTGAGCCGGTGACCGATCTACGCCGAATCATAGTCAGCCCCGAAACTGCTCGCGTAGTCGGGCGAAACGGCTGGCGTAGACCAGCTCGAACAGCTCGAGGCGGTCGGGTAGCTGCTCGCGGCACCACCGGCGTAACGCCGCGATTTCCACGTCGATGTCCACGTCCGGGTAGTCACTCGCGACGATCAGCGAACAGAGACGATCAGCCTTGCGTTTTAGCAGCGTGGCGGGGTCGGCCAACGGTTTGTCTGCCCATTGCGGTGTCATGACCGGTGCCCCCGGGGAATATCGTGCCGGTCGTTCGCCCGGCAGCTCACACCATCACTATAAGCCTTCTTCGCCGGATTCCGGACAAAAAAACCGAAGATTGCGCCTTCGAAAACGCACCGCTCCGCTTGCGGCCGCGAGTTCAGGTAGGGGACGGATAGCCCAACACCTTGGTACTGTGGCCTCACGCAGGCTCCGCAGCCAGGATGGCGAAGGAGCCGAAGTGCGGAGTGAGCCGCCACAGGAAGTGGCGGCAAACGCCCCCAGTACCAAGGTGTTGGACTATCCGTCCCACAGCGCTCCTCGCACCAAGATTA
>JAUVBS010000434.1 GCA_030591105.1 bacterium
AGGGATCTGTTCCAGGGCTTGGCCGAGGAAGAGGCGAAACACAAGTTGCGCTTCGAGCTGGAGTACGACGAGGTCATCCTCAGGGACAACTAGCCTGACGGCTTGGCTGGCTGAACGGTGATGGGTGCGGCAGCGCGGTCGTGCGGCGACGCGGCTGCTGCACGATATCGCGGCGGTGCGGCAACACGGCAACGCCGTAGTACGGCGGCGGCGCAGCATCGCGGCAGCTTGCCGTTCCGTAAAAGGGAACCGATTTTGTCCTCACTGGTTAGCCGGCCAGGGAGGTTACGTTATGACGAAGAATCTATTACTCGCGGCCTTACTGATCGGTGCGGTCGTATTCGTACGGATCATATCCGGTGTTGATGAGGCTTGCGCGGTCGATCCACCCGCGGATAAATCGCCACAGACTGCTTGCTGCGACGCTCCGGGCGCGCACCTCGAAAGCAGCGGGAAGGAAAAGCAGATGGCCGACCGCATCGAGAAGAGCGATGCCGAGTGGCGAGCCCAGTTGACCGAGATGCAGTACCACGTGACCCGCGACAAGGGGACCGAACGGGCGTTCGCTGGTGAGTACCACGACCTCAAGAGCGACGGGATTTACACCTGTGTCTGCTGCGGCCAGGAGCTGTTCGAGTCCAAGGCGAAGTACAACTCCGGTAGCGGTTGGCCCAGTTACTGGCAGCCGGTCGCCGAGGAACAGGTCATCACCATCGAGGACCGCAGTCTTGGTATGCTGCGCACCGAGGTGACGTGCGCCCGGTGTGACGCGCACCTCGGGCACGTTTTCGACGACGGCCCGCAGCCGACGGGGCTGCGCTACTGTGTCAACTCGGCCGCGCTGAACTTCGTGCCACGCAACGACGCGGCCGCGGGACCGCACGGCGACACAGCGGAGACAACGACAACAACGAAATCAGCAGAAGCAGCGGAAGCAGCGGAAGAGCGCTGAACCAACGGAGGTGTGGTCGTGACGGAGAAACTCGCCACGGTGACGATCTTCAGCAACGAGCCCGAAGCGGAGCTGGCGCACAGCCGATTACAGGAAGCGGGTATCGAGGCGATGGTCACATCCGACGACAGCGGCGGGATGCTGCCGCAATTCCAGTCCTCGCGCGGCGTGAAGCTTTTGGTCAGGCCGGAAGATCTAGATCGGGCGCGCGAGCTGCTCGGTGTCGAGTCTTGACGAGAGAATCAGGGCTGGCCAAGCGCAGGCGCGTGATGGATGCTCGGAGTGTAGCGGCGATCCGGCAAGGTATGGCGACTTGGCAAGGTGCGGCGATCCGCTACCGCGTTTTCATTTGATAGAGCCACAGTTGAATACCGCGACGAGGGGGCAGTCGTGCAAACCGTGACCGCGATCATCTTGGGCGGCGGTCGGGGAAGTCGGCTCTTCCCGCTGACCCAACCTCGCAGTAAACCCGCCGTCGGCTTCGCCGGTAAATACCGACTGATCGATATCCCGCTCAGCAACTGCATCAACTCCGACGTCCGGCGTATCTACGTGTTGACCCAGTTCCTGTCGGCGAGCCTGCACCGCCACATCATGCAGACCTATACCTTCGACGTGTTTACCGATGGTTTCGTCGACATCCTCGCCGCCGAACAGACCGCCGCGGGCAGCAACTGGTTCCAAGGTACCAGCGACGCGGTCCGTGCCACTTTGAACCACACCATGTATTACGATTCGGCCGAGATGCTCATCCTGTCGGGGGATCACCTCTACCGCATGGACTACCGCGATCTGATCGCCTTTCATCGTGACACCGATGCCGACATCACCATCTGCGTCCACCCGGTACCCGAGCAGCAAGCGCCGCGACTGGGTCTGATGCGCGCCGATGCGACCGGCCGCGTCTCGGAGTTCGTGGAGAAACCCCAAGACCCGGAAGTGATCAAGCGCTTCGCCGCGCCCCGCGAGCTTTTCGCTTCCCGCGATCTCGACCTGCGCGACGACAGTTACCTGGCCAGCATGGGCAACTACGTGTTCAAACCCGACGTTCTGCGCGAAGTGCTCGCCGACGCCGACAAGACCGATTTCGGCAAGGAGGTTATCCCCGAGGCCATCGGTCAGTACAAGGTGATGGCCTTTCCGTTCACCGATTACTGGGCGGATATCGGGACGATCGGATCGTTCTACGAGGCCAATCTCGACCTGGCCCGACACGACCCGCCGTTTTCGATCTACCAGGCCGACTGGCCGTTCTACACCCGCACACGATCGCTGCCACCGAGCCGCATCATCGGTTCAGAGATCCGCGATTGCTTGGTGGTCGAGGGCGCGGACATCGAGGGCGCCCAGATCGCGAACTCGATCATCGGCATGCGTAGCAACGTACGCGAAGGCTCGGTTCTCGACAGCGTGGTAATGCTCGGCAGCGATTTCTACGAAGGGGAACACCTGCTGGGCGGTCAGGCTACGGGCGGTCAAGTTACGGACGGTCAGGCTACGGGAGGTCAGGCTACGGGCGGTCAAGTTACGGACGGTCAGGCTGTG
>JAUVBS010000468.1 GCA_030591105.1 bacterium
CTGATGGGCGGGATCTCCGCCCAGAAGATAATACCAGCCAGCGAACGGCGAAAGCCCGTCGATGGACGATGGCGACGCGTGGTGGCGGTCGGTAGAGGTTGGCCAACGGGATCGGCAACTGGTAATGTGGCTGGACTCGGTCGGAATTCACGACGGAAGGGGTCGATATGAAACGCGGCACGCGCAACCTGCTGATTGGCTGCGGCATCGGCTGTGGCCTACTGGTACTGATTTTCCTCGTCATCGGCGGCGGTGGATTCTTCTTCGTCAAGCAGATGATCGACAAGGTCGAACGGATCGATACCGCCACCGACGCAGTGACCGAGCGGTACGGCCGCATCGTCGATTATCGCCCCACTGCCGACGGCACCATCGCCCCAGCGCGCCTCGAAGCCTTCCTGGCGGTGCGCGAGCGTATGGCCGCCGAGCGCGAGGAGATGGACGACCGGCTCGGCAAGCTGGCCGACGTGGAGTCGGGCCGCCTGCACAAGGGGCCAGGCGAGGTATTCCGGGCCATTCGAGCCGGAGTCGGTCTGATACCGCAGATCATGGACTTCCTGACTGCGCGCAATGAAGCTCTGCTCGCCGAAGGAGTCCCGCTCGGCGAGTACCTCTACCTGTACACGCTCGCCTACTACATCGACCTCGGCCGATCGCCTGCCGACGGCCCGCCGTTCACGCTCACCGGTGACGACGAAGAACAGCCTCGACGCAGCCAACGTCGATGGGACTGGTCCGCTGACGAGACGGACGATCCAGAGAGCGACAGCGATGACGAGCAGGAGTACCAAATACGCGAGCGACGCAACCAGCGTATCCGTCGCCAGCTCAACGATTCCCTGCTACCGATGCTCGATCACCAGCTCGAGGATCTCGCAACGGGCGGTGGCGCGGACGATGTGCGCTGGCCACAGGACCTGCGGCGGGAGATCGCGGCCATGCACGACGCGCCGCTCCTCTTGCCGTGGGAAGACGGACTCCCGGCCCAGACCGCCGCTAGCTTGGAGCCGTTCCGGCAGCGCTTGGCCGCCAGTTACAGCGAGCTGTGCAACCCGGTCGAGGCAGCAGGGATATCACAGAAGTGAAATCAATGGCGGCGAGGAACCAGACCGTGATACGACGCGGCGGCGCCGGTCAGAACGGCCCGGTCCGGTGGCAGTGACCAACCGGCCGGGCTCGGCGCCGCAGCCGCGGAAAGTAGGGCCGGGACGGCCACCGGAGGCGCGGCCAACAGTAGATCGAATAACGGTAGGGTCGGTGGCGCCGACACCTGCGCTATCGACGGCACCGGGGCGGCCGGCCGCAATCGCTGCGGCGCCATCACGATGGCCGGACCGGTGAACCAGAGGGCGGACCAGAGCTCTTCGGCAACCAACTCGGGCGGAACGCTCATCGCCGCGCAAGCAATCTCATAACGACCAGCCGGATTCCACAGGCACCAACCGGTCGCGCCCGCGGCGGCGGCGGCCTCCATCTGATCGGCCACGTACCGCGCGTCGTAGTCGCGAACACGGTACCGAAACGCCTGCAACCAGGGGCGTATTACCGCCTTACCTGCGGCTAGTTCAGTGAACCGGCGCACCCCTTCGGTGATGAAGTAACGTGGATGGTCTCCCGGATTGGCGAAATCCTCGAACCCCGGCCCGAAGTGGGTCGTTTAGATCATCGGGCAGATTACGTCGTCGTGCTCGGCGATTGTCGGCACGTGCTGGCCCGTGAGTGCCAGGTCCTGGACCCGGCCCCAGGCCATGATCCCGAACAGGTCGGCGGAGATGACGACATCGTAAGGTGCGAGGGAGTCCTGTGCGGCCTGCAGAAAACTGGTGATCACGGCGCGGCGCCGGGCCGCGGTGCTGGCCAGATCACCCTGCCAGTCGCCGCGCCAACCGTTGGTCGGGAAACGCACGTAATCGAACTGAATCTCATCGACGCCGGCGCGGGCCAGCTCGGCGGCCAAACCCAGGTTGTACGCCCAGACCTCAGGGTTGGCGGGATCGACCCAGACGCACCCGCGCTCGGCCCACGGCTGGCCGAGGGTGTCCTGCAGTGCGAGGTCCGGGCGTTGGCGGCCCAGCTCCCCGTCGAGAAACAGGGCGATCCGGGCCACCACATAGAGACCGCGCGCGTCGAGTCGATCTATTAGCTCGGTAAGATTCGGGATCGGCGGGGCAGAGCGCCCCTTACCCCACGCCGCGAGTGGCTGTGCGCTGCGGAACGATACACCGCCGTC
>JAUVBS010000521.1 GCA_030591105.1 bacterium
AGCACGTCCAGGTGGCCGGGCAGGTAGCCCTGGAAGATGACCAGGGGACTCCAGACGGCTATCAACAGCGTGGTGACCGGCAGGTTCCGGTAGCGCAGCGCGCCGATCAGCAGGAGCCACGCCGCGAGTTCGCCCGCCAGCTGCAACAGCTGCAGCCCCCGCAGCCGACCGGGGCTGAGTCGGTAACCGGCGGCGAACAGAAGTTCGGCGACCGGCGGGTAGCAGGTGCGGTACCAGGGGTGGTTGATCTTGTCGTCCACGGCGTGGATATGCAGGTGGGCGACTTCGTCGTCGTCCGGAGCGTACAGGTAGGGATTGATACCGCTGGCTACGGCCTTGCCGTCCCAGTGGTAACGGTAGGCGTCGTCACTCAGGTCGCGGCTAGCCGGCATCGCTGCCAGCCGGAAGATCACGCCCGCCAGGATCACCAGCACCAACCAAGTGCGGCCTGGTCGCACGTTCCGCCAGCTCCATACCGTGAGCAAGACGAGTGCGCCGCCGCCGATCTGCACGGCGATGACCAGGTTGAGCCAGCGGTGGTAAGGACCTTCGTCGAATCCCGCGAAGAGTGCGCCCGTCAGTAGACAGCTACCCGCCAGAGAGAGGATCAGCCAGCGGGCAACTGTGCTGGACAGCCATGTGGGACCTGCCGGCGGCATTGGCTCAGCACCCGAGTTTCCCGGCGTATCGGTAATGCTTGACCGAGACGACGCCGACGTAGGTGAAGCCGACCGCCTGGACCAGCAGCATCGAGCCGGCGAACGATCCGATCACCAGGAAATAGGCCACGAACGAGGCAAAGGCCCAGACTCCCATGAAGATCTCCAGCAGAAAGAGACGGTCCAGCGGCTGGCGGTACGCCTTGCAGTGCTGTGCGGTCGAATCGGCGCCGCTGCCCGGGCCGGATTTCTCGGCGTAGCTTCCTAGCTTCGGTGTCCGTACGAACTCGCTCGGCTTGCCGATGAATGCTTCGGCGACGGCACGGGTGTTGTTCACAGCCAGGCCAATACCGAGACTGATCAGAGCGGGCATCGCCAGCACGGCGCGCTGCCAGTTCTGCCCCGACACTATCTGCGAGAAAATGTAGAGCGAACTCGGGCCTAACAACGCCAGCAGCATTATCGCGACCAACGGCGCCGTGAACGGGGAAGTGAAGCGTAACTGGAGCAGATGAATCAACGGCAGTACCAGCAAAGTCATCACCAGGATCAGAGGGTGGATCATATAGTGCGTCAGATGAAGCACGGCCTGTATCTTCTTGAATGGTCTTATCTTACGGTCCTGCAGGACAGATGGCAGCAGCTTCAACGCCGTCTGGATCGACCCCTTGGCCCAACGGCGTTGCTGAGCCTTGAGCGCGTTGATGTCCGTCGGAATTTCGGCTGGTGTGATCACATCGCGCAAGTAGCGCGGTTGCCAGCCGGCGAGCAGAGCACGGTAGGAGAGATCAAGATCTTCGGTTAGGGTGTCGGCTTTCCAGCCGCCGGCATCCTCGATGGTGGCGACCCGCCACAGTCCCGCCGTGCCGTTGAAGTTGCAGAACAGGCCGTTCCACGCCCGGGCCGGTTGCTCGACGACGAAATGGCCGTCGATCCCGATGCTCAGCAGTGTGGTCAGTATCGAGAAGTCGCGGTTGCGATGGCCCCAGCGGGTCTGCACGAAAC
>JAUVBS010000153.1 GCA_030591105.1 bacterium
GCCTGCCAGCGAAGCCGACGCGATGCCGCGCTGGTATTCGGTCAAAGCTTGCTCGGCTTCGTCCACGCGTTCCTGGTAGACCTGCTGCTGGCGCTCGAGAAAATCGCGTGTGGTGCTGCGCCGCGCCATACGCCGGGCGCGTTCCTCTTCGAGAAAACTGGCCATCAACTGGCGCGCGACCAACAAGGCCCGCTCCGGATCGGTGTCGCGTACACCAATGGAGAAGACATGTGCGCCGGCTCTCTTGACACGCACGGCCCCGCTCAACGACCTGGCGGCTCGGCCGATAGCTTCCTGCTCGGCCTCCGACAGCAGGTCGGTACCGGTGCCCGGGGCCTTGGATTGCAGCCCCATGCTCGCCTGGTGCAGACCCAGTTTGCGCACGACCTCCTCGAGAAACTTGGGGCCGGTCACGATGGTGTCGAGGGTGATCAATGCTTCGCGGTCGACGTTTCGCCGACCGATGTAGCGTGTGTCATCATCGATCATGCGGCTGGTCGGCCGCTCGAAGATCACGCGGATCTGCCCCCCGGAGTAGTAGATCGGGGTCATCGTCTTGATCGCGACCCAGGCCATGGTCAAGCAGAGCACGAACGGCACGATGAACAGCCACTTGCGGCGCCAGAACATGCGCACCAGTGCCATCGGATCGAATCCCGCCTGTGCCGCGCGGTCATCGTCTAGAAAGGGGTCTACCCCCGCCACACTTACCTCCTGGACCGAGATCGTCGTCGCAGCCTCGCCCGGCGCTCATGACCAGAGCCATCGCAAGCGTTGGTTACTGAGCGTCGCTCGCTAGGCCAGCCAATACGTATACCGAGCTCGGTGCGAAGCTATCCCAAAACACCACCCACCGCAACAGCTAGCGGCGTGTCACCAGTTACTCGACAACGATTCGGAACGGAGGCATCGCCACCGGCTGACCGTCCAGCAACGCGGCGGCGGCCACAGCCTTACCCCCGCCCAACGGCTCGATTAAATCGGTGATCAGCCGGGACGGCAGCGGTTCCGTCAGCGCCACACCAACACCCAGTGTCGGCTGGACCGATTGCAGGACCAGGCGCTGCAAGAACGACAGCTGCGGTTCGTAGGTCACCACCGATACTTTATCGCTCGGCGTCAGGCCGATCATCCACTTCGCCGCCATCAGAGCCCGCTCGAGGCCGCCGAGCACGTCGACCAGTCCGTGCTCACGAGCCTGCTCACCCGACCAGACGCGCCCTTCGGCCACCGCGCGGACCGCTTGCGGTGACAGGCTGCGCCCCGCGGACACTTTCGCGAGGAATCGTTCGTAGAAACGGTCGAGTTGGCCTTGTAGCAAGTCGCGTTGCCGCGGGGTGAACATCGCGTGGTTGTGCAGCATTAGTGCGTTCTCGCCGCGGGTGACGAACTCCCGATGCGCACCGAGCTTCTCGTACAGCCCCGTCATGTCCACCTTGCCGGCGAACACGCCGATCGATCCGGTGAGGGTTCCGGGGTTGGCGAAGATCGAATCGGCCCCACACGAAACGTAGTAGCCACCACTCGCTGCGTAGCCGGACATCGAAACGATGACCGGGATGCGCTCACGTACCTGAGCAACCTCGTGCCAGATCAGATCGCTGGCCAGGGCGCTGCCGCCCGGGCTATCCACGCGTAGTAACACCGCGTCGATACGATCGTCTTCCGCTGCGGTGCGCAGCCGTTCGACGATGGTCTCGCTGCCGGCGACGGTGCCGAGCAGTCGGTCACGCCGGGACTGCCCCGGCATGATCGTACCAGCCACGTAGATCAACGCGATCTTGTGGTCCGAGCGGCCGTGGCCACCGGCGTGCACGTAATCCTCGAAATAGGTGACATCCTCCGACGCGAAGCGCTGCTCGCGCAGGTCGTCGGCGTAGGCGACGTCGTCGACCAGGCCGGCCGCCAGAGCCGACGGGGCGTCGAACATGCCCGTATCGATCCACGCCCGCGCCACCGTGTCCGTGACCTCGCGACCGGCGGCGATCGTCGCGACGAGGCGTTCGTAGCGATCGACGACCAACGATTCGGTCATGGCACGGTTCGCTGCCGAGGCACTGTCCCTGGTCAACTGCTCGGGAGCCGATTTGTACCGTCCGACGTGGACGAAATCGGCCCGTATGCCGAGCTTCGCCAAACTGTCCTTCAGAAACGTCTGTTCGGCGCTGACGCCGAGGATCATCACCGTGCTCTCCGGTGGTACGGCGATCTCTCCCGCCGCGCAGGCGAGGACATACTCGCGCGCCCCGCCCCCGGCGAGGTGGGCGATGACCGGCTTACCCGTCGCTGCAAAACTCCGGATCGCGGTGCTCAACTCCTCGACCTTGGCCCAGTCCGTCGGCAGACCGCGGATCTCCAGCAACAACGCCTCGATCCGATCGTCTTGCGCGGCACGCTTCAGACCGAAGAGGACATCGCTCAGCACCAGCGCCCGACCGTGCAGCAGCTGCTGCAAGAAATCCGGGTCCCGCTGCTCCGGGTAATCCGTCTCCACACGCCAGATGAGAACACCGCCCGCGACATCCGGGGTTTCGTCCAGGGAGTGCAACGCCCGCCAGAGCAAGCCCATACCACCGCCGACCAGCAGGGCCACGACCAAGAACACGATCCAGAACTTCTTCATGCTTTACTCCCGTAATAGGCGGCTGTTACTGCGTCAGCTGATACTCGTTTCGGCCGCTGGCGCGCTGGCTTGAACCGGAGACTGACCCGAATCGTCAGGGCGCTAGCTCACAGAAGGCGGCCAGCGCCCTCGCGGCACGGTCGATCTTGCGAAACACCGGTACTCCCGCCCTTTCGATCATCAACGCCATCGGATCGTAGATGCGCCCGGAATCTACCACCACGACTGCGGGTTTGGTAGCACTGCCGAGGATCTCCCCCAGGCGCTGCGGCTGCGATGTCGGTGCGTAGAGGTTTTCGGTGTGGGCGCCGAAACGATCCGGTTCGAGGTTCTCCAGTGCCGGCGTGACCGGTACCGAAGATATGATGGCCAGGTCGACTTGCGAGCAATCCAGGATTGCTTGCGTGCTGCGTAGGAAAGGCTCGGTCGCGGTCATCGGCGTGCAGTCGACGGGGTTGGTCCGATGGGCGAAGGAGGGCAGTACCTCGTCGAGTAGCGCCTCGGTAGCGGCGTCGAAACGTGCCAACTCGAAGCCCTCAAGCTCGTCCATGACTATCGAACACTCGAAACCGGCGTTGCTGATGATCCCGATCCGCCGGCCCACTGGACGCTTGCCGGCCAACAGGGTGAAGGTCTTGATACAGTCCTCGAAGAAATCGAGAGTATCAGCCACCGTCACACCGGCACTGGCGAGACTGGCGCGAGCGATGTCGTAATCGCCGGCCAGCGACGCCGTGTGGCTAGCGGCCGCCTCGGCGCCGAGAGCGGTCTTGCCGGCTTTCAGCACGATCACGCGCTGGCCAGAGCTCCGTGCCTTGCGCACGGCGTCGAGGAAGCGCGCCCCGTCGCCGGGTTTGAAACCCTCGATGTAGAACGCAACGACGTCGACCTGCTCTTCGCCAGCGAAATGATCGAGGAAATCGGCGGCGGTCAAGTCCATCTGGTTGCCGAAACTGATGCTCGCGCGCGGCAGGATGATCCCGTCGTAATTGCTGGCAAACGTCACCAGATAGGCGCCCGACTGGCTGACCAGCGCGAGGTTGCCGCCACGGCCGGGGCGGAACGGTAACTTGTACTGCGGTAGGAAGAACGTGTTGTACTGATCGCGGCTGACAATGCCCAAGCAGTTGCCGCCGACCATGACCGGGCCGCCGCCAGGACCGGCGTGGCCCAACTCGAGTTGTCGCTCGATGGCGGCAGCCAGCTCGTGCTGGCCCGCCTCGGCGAAACCGCCCGGAATCAGTATGATCGATTCGGTAGCATCGTTGGTAACCAGGTCGGTGATCGCCTCGAGCGCACCCTCGGCCGGGATAGCGACCACCGCCAGATCGCACTTTTCCGGTAGCTCGGTCACGCGCTGGAAACACGGTACCCCGTCGATCCGCAACTCACTGCGGTGGACGACATACAGATGGCCCGGCTTGATCCCCTCAGACCGCTGTAGATTGTTCAGGATGATGCGGCCGGGATTGATCGCCTTTGCTCTGACCCCCATGACCACCGCGCTACGCGGGGCGAGCAGCGGTTGTATCTTGGCGAGGGGACGTTTGATCTGCGGCCATTTGACGGCTGAGATGAGGCCGACACCGTCGAGTGCCACCAGCCGGCCATCGGCAACGACAGTCGGGTTTAGTTCGAGCTCTTCGAGGGTCCAGGCGGTGTCTGCTTGCGGCCCGCAGGCCAGACCCAGTTCCGCCATGCGCACGACGGCATCCGCGACATCGGTCGCCGGCAGTGGCGGCTCACCGTACAGCCGAGACGGCCGGCATACCAGCGACAGCAACGGGTGCGCAGCGAGCGCCGCGATGACCTCCGCCGGTTCGAGCCGCGCCGCCGGAAAAATCAAGCGACTCGCGCCCGAAGTGCCGCGGCCGTACCACTCGGTCAGCGTGCCGCCGATCCCGACCACCACCACCGGACCAAATGTCGCATCGACGCGCAGACTCAATAGGAGTTCCTGGCCCGGCTGATTCGCCGCGTGCGGTACGAAGCCAGCGGCGAGGACTCCTTCGACCGCCGAGCCGCCTGAGGTCGCCACCGCAACGAGCAATTGCTCGGCTGCAGTCAGTATCGCCTGCTGAGCATCGGCGGCCGGCAGCTTCAGTATTCGTACCCCTCCCAACTCGGTCTTGTGCAACAGCTCGCGGCCGACGACTTTCAGCAACAACCGATTGGCCTGATCAGCCAGACGGACAGCTCCCGCCGCCCACTCCGCGCGCGCACCGGATTCAGCCTCGGCCGTGAGCAGCAAGCAGGGCGCGTGGCTGAGGCCGATCGCGTCGAGTAACTCGAAACACTCCTGCTCATTGAGTCGGGTCGCGCGGTCCGTCGTGTTCGCTCCCGCGCGTGCGGCAGCCTCGGTGCATATCGCCGTCACTCGCCCGATCGCTACCGCGTCCATCGCCTGATCCTCTCGCTACTCTCTCATCGCGTGCACCTGTCAATATGCCGGTCATCATACAGACGACCCCAACCCAGCCCAAGCAAAAGAAAAGGCCCCCAGCACGAGCTGGGGGCCTTCTGGAGAATCCGGCGGCGTCCTACTCTCCCACACGGGGAGCCGTGCAGTACCATCGGCGCTACGGCGTTTCACTTCTGAGTTCGGAATGGGATCAGGTGGTTCAACCGTGCCATGGCCGCCGAAAATTCAATGCCCTTTGACACCGAATATGGAGAGCAGCGGAGATACTTCTTCCTACAAACTCCAGTTGGAAAACTGGAGATGATCAAGCCTCACGGCTTATTAGTACTGCTCGGCTGAACGCATCACTACGCTTACACCTGCAGCCTATCAACGAGGTCGTCTTCCTCGAGCCTTCAGGGGCTTGCGCCCGGGAGACCTTATCTCAGGAGGGGCTTCGCGCTTATATGCTTTCAGCGCTTATCCCTGCCGTACGTAGCTACCCTGCGATGCCGCTGGCGCGACAACAGGTACACTAGTGGTACGTCCACCCCGGTCCTCTCGTACTAGGGGCAGCTTCCTTCAAGTCTCCTACGCCCACGACAGATAGGGACCGAACTGTCTCACGACGTTCTGAACCCAGCTCGCGTACCACTTTAATGGGCGAACAGCCCAACCCTTGGGACCTTCTACAGCCCCAGGATGTGACGAGCCGACATCGAGGTGCCAAACAGCGCCGTCGCTGTGAACGCTCGGGCGCTA
>JAUVBS010000014.1 GCA_030591105.1 bacterium
GACCGTTCGGCCACCGAGAATTGGTCTCCCGCAGCCAGCAGTGCCAGCGACTACCTGGTTGCCGCATTGGTGGTCTCGCCGCTGTTGCTGGCGGTGACCGAGCCGGGAAGCAAGCGGGCCGGGACCGTGCTGACCATGTATGGCGAGACGATGTTGATCAACGTCGGGTTAACCGGTCTACTCAAGCAACTGGTCGGTCGGACACGGCCGTACGCCTATAACGACGACCCGACGATCCCAGCCGGGATAAAGTCGGAAACGAGCGCTGTACTCTCCTTCCCTTCCGGCCATACCGCCAACGCGTTCACTTCTGCCGTTTTTTTATCAAGTGTATTCGCCGAGTTGAATCCCACCAGTAATGCCCGGGGCTGGGTCTGGGGTGGCTCGCTCACCGTCGCTTCGACGGTCGGCTACCTGAGGTACCGCTCCGGCAAGCACTACCCGACCGACATCATCGTCGGTGCCGCTCTGGGTGCATTGGTCGGCTACGTGGTGCCGCGCCTGCACCGCACCGACGACGTGACCGGCTCCGATGGCGGTAGCGGCTTGACCTTGGGTTACGGCTTCGCTTTCTAGTATCCATTTCAAAACCCTCCCGTACTGCGCAGGTTCTCGCTAAGGGGAGGGTTTCGAAATGAGTTCTAGTACTCGCGACAGGAGCGTCGGGGCCCCCCGGGGGCCCCTGTCATTCTAGCGGCGTCAAATTCAAGCCGTGCCTTCTTTGGTCGCCTTGAGCAGACTGTTCGCCGCCGCCACCATGCCGCCCACGTCGCTCAGTGTCGACGGTATGATCACGGTGTTGTTCGTCTTGGCCAGGTTGCCGAACTCGCGGACGTACTGTTCAGCGACCCGCAGGTTCACCGCCTCGGCGCCGCCCGGTTCGATGATCGACAAGGCGATCTTGCGTAGCCCCTCGGCCGTGGCGATGGCGACTAGTTCGATCTCGCGGGCGCGGCCCTCGGCCTCGTTGATGCGGCGTACCCTCTCGCCCTCGGAGTGCTTGACCGACTCCTGCTTGACACCCTCGGCCACATTGATCTTGGCCTCGCGCTGGCCCTCGGATTCGGCGATGGCCGCCCGTTTCTCCCGTTCGGCGCGCATCTGCTTTTCCAGCGCGTCTTTGACCGACTGCGGCGGGTGGATGTTCTTGATCTCGTAACGCGTGACCTTCACGCCCCACGGATCGGACGCCTTGTCCACCGCCTCGATGATCGCGTGATTGATCATCACGCGCTCCTCGAAAGTGCGGTCCAGTTCGAGCTTACCGATCTCGCTACGCATGGTCGTCTGTGCGAGTTGCGACAACGCGAACATGTAGTCCTCGATGCCATAGCTGGCCTTCACCGGATCGACCACCTGCAGGTAGAGTACGCCGTCCACCTCGACGGTGATGTTGTCGCGCGTGATGCAGGTCTGCGGCGGCACGTCGATGGTCTGTTCCTTCAGTGAGTGCTTGTAAGAGACCCGGTCGAGAAACGGCACCAGGATGTGGAACCCGGCGTTGAGTGTCTTGGCGTACTTGCCCAGGCGTTCGACGATGTATGCTTTCTTCTGCGGCACGATGCGCGCAGTGTTCACCAAAGTGATAACGACCAATAGCGCGATCCCCAGCGCAATGACGATACCTGGCATGGTTATCCCTCCCTCAATGAATGGTCGTCGTCGACGGTGTCCGCGGACAGCGGTCGCACCTCTAACGTGATGCCATCGACACCGACGATGACGGCTTGCTCTCCCGCGGCCAGAGCACTGTCGGATACGGCACCCCAACCAGCACCCTTGTACTCGACACGACCACCGGTTTGCCCGGGAGCAATGGCCGCCAACACGGTGACCTTCTGACCGCGAAACTCGTCTAGATTGACGTTGGGGTCTTGGACTTCGCTGGTGTAACCGCTTAGGCGGGACTTGATGCGCCGCCGCAGGAGCACCAGTAGCAAGAGCGAGCTGAGAGCGAACACCCACAGCTGTGCGGCCAGTCCGTCGGTCAGGCCGAACCAGGTCGTGAGTGCCGCAACCCAGGCACCCGCGCCGAAGAAGGCGAGGATCACACCCGGCAGTGCGAACTCGAGCAAGATCAGGGCGAGCCCCACGAGGAACCAGATCAATTCCGGTGTGAAGGTCATCGGTGCTTCCTTCGTCATGCGCCGCCGTCGGTGGCGGCATCGCCAGTAACCGCACGCCAGCGCCAATATTCGCCTGAATCTGAATTCGCTCGATCGATACCAGATGGGTGATACATTGTCGACGGCAAAGCAACGGCGGATCTTCACCAGGAGAGGATCCGCCGCTCTAGGCTCGTCGCGCAGCCGCGCGCGGGCCGTCGGGCAAGTCAGCCGACCAAGGAGAACGTGTGCATGACGTCCTCGATCAGGCTACCGTCTTGCCCGCTGAGATTGAGAAATCGGAAACCGGTTCGGTAGAAATCGGGGTTGGCGTCCGGCTTGCTCCAGATCGATTCGGCCTCGATGACCAGTTCGGTCCGGTCGTGCACCATGCGCGGCAGCGTGATACGCAATCGGTAGTGGCTCTTGTTCGGGACGGCCTCTTCGGAGACGATCATCAGACCGTCGCTGGTGATGTCGACCATACGGCCCAAGGGAATATCGCGCTCGGCGTCTACGACGACGAGGTAGTGCGGAGTGTTCTTGCGCGGTCGTTTGCGACGGTCGTTCTTGGTGTCCTTGCGGCGCTGACTCATCGGCCATCCCTTCCTGTTGAATCGACCGGCACGGTGGCGGCCTCGACCCTGCCGATAGGCGAAGCCGCTGTCTCACCATCGGCACGGCGCTGCTTTGCTTTAGCTTCGTCCGCGGTAAAGGATCCGGCTGCTGTCGATACAATGTTTTTTGCGGGTTTGTACCCCATCGTGCCTTGTCGTACCTCAGCGTACCCCGCCGGCATCGCGCCTGGATTGATCCGGAAGAGGGCACCGTGGTATAATCATATCCGGTACGGCACAGTTGCGATTCAAGGAGATTACAGTCATGCGGAAAGTGTTCGGTACCTGGGCCTTGGTGGGCCTGATTGCACTCGCGCCGGTTGCGGTCTCGTCGGTTTGCCAGACCGCTTTCGCGGCGCTGCCACAGCCCGGCGACGACCTGTTCGGAATCTATGCCGGTACCAACTTCAACGAAGACCCCAGCGACGATAATCCGCCTTACGTCGACGCCGTCCCGGGAGCCGTGACGGTCTACGTCTACCTCACCAACGTGACGGCCCCGACCATCGGCGCCTACGAGTTTGCCCTCAACTACTCGGGAGGTACGGCTCCGCAAATCTTGGCAACGGCTCTACCTCCTGAGAGTATCGACCTCGGTAACGGTAAGGACTTCGTCGTCATACTCGAGACGCCGATGCCACCGGATCCATACGGCCACTTCGTCTTGATGTCGTTGACCTATCTCGTGATCGACACCGCTCCGGTCCAGATCGCGGTGGGTCCTACCTCAGCGCCCATGCTGCCGAATCAAATCAGCTACCTGGACGCCGCGCTGTCGCCCCACATCCGTGCGATGAACCCTCTATCGGGTAGTTTCGACGACCCTATCTTCTCGTTCAATCCAACCAACCCGGCCGTCGAAAGCATGAGTTGGAGCGATATCAAATCGCAGTACCGTTAGGAGAGAGCAAAAGACCAATTCCTACTGTGAACGGCTGCAGCGGCCCTCGGGCCGCTGCATACGTTTTCGCTACGGACAACGGTTCTGAAGCGAGCTCTAACCTCTCGCTCGCTCGTGCCACGCCTTGAGCACTTCAACTTCCCGCTCGGGATCCATACCTGCCCGCATTTTCTGGCGCCTTTCGGCCGGCTGCTGCTGCCACCAGGCGAGCGTGTCCCGGATCGTATCGTCGAGCGGCCGACGGCCCAACCCGGCCGCTTGCGCCTTTGTCGTCGAGACCAGCGCGAAGGCGACTTCATCACCCTCGGCGGGTACCCAGCACGGCATATTGCTCCACGCCTGGACCTCTTGCTCGGCGAGAAACTCCGCGTCGGTCCAGGTCAGTTCGGCCTGCGGGTTGCAGACTTCGCGACACTTCGCCAGCAGCGAGCCCATGGTTATCGCCCGCGGGGCGGAGTCGGCGTTGTAGACGCCGGTAATCCGACGTTCGGATAGCATGACGAGCCACTCGCCCAGATCGCGCACGTCGATGATCTGGATGAAGTCATCGCCGTTGCCCGGGCAGAGCACCTCGCCGCCGCGGGCGATGCGTACCGGCCAGTAGGTGAAGCGGTCGCTGCGGTCGCGCGGGCCGACGATCAGTCCCGGCCTGATGTTCGCCACGCGGCCCGGCATCGCTGCCTCGGCTGCTTGCTCGCACAACGCCTTGAGCGGTCCGTAGGTCTCGCCGGTGATCTCCTCGATGGTCGGATCGTCGATGGTGCCCACCGGCGCGGCTTCGGTCATGTCCGGCGTCTTGAAATCGCGGTAGACCGAGATCGACGAGATGAAGGTGTAGTGGCCGACGTTGGGTGCGAGCAGTTCGGCCGACATCTTTACCACGCGCGGGTAGTAACCGCTGGTATCGATCACCGCGTCCCACTGGCGCCCCGCGAGCGCCTCGAGATCACCGTTGCGGTCGCCGCGCAATTTTTCCAGTTCGGGATACAGCTGGGGGTTGGTTTTGCCGCGGTTGAAGAGTGTGATCGTGTGGCCGCGCGCCACCGCGGCATTGACGATAGCCGGTCCGAGGAATGCCGTACCGCCAAGGATCAGCAGTTTGATCGGTTGGCGTGCCGGCTCGGCAAGGTAGATCGCATCGGTTGCGAGCAGGTGACCGGGGTTAACCAGAACACCGGCTAGAGTACTGCTGAGGCCGACGGCGGCGCCGGTGGCAGCGCTGGTGCGTAAGAATTCGCGTCGGGTCAGGGTCATGTCCGGTCTCCTTTTGATTCGGTGTGCTGCGCCAGGCGCCAGTCCGCCGGCTGCGGTCGGTTTCGGGTTTCAAGTCGCCGTGACCGAAGGGTCGGGCGATGCGATACGCCGGGTTTCACCGTTGGCGGCCAAGCGGCTCTGCCGCCGACCGAGGTATAGGCCAACCGCGGCCCAGATCACCGCGATCGGAACCGCGGTAAACGCGATCCCCGACAGCGAGAGCCCCACTCTCTGCAGCAGGCTGAAAGTCCAGGCGCCCAGTGCGTCCCCGCCGCGGTAAACGAAGGTATCGATGAAGTTCTTGGCTTTGTATCTAGCATCGCGCGAGACGATGGTAAAGAGCGTCTCGCGCGCCGGCTTGACCAGCGCGTAGTTGGTCGCGCGTCGGATGACCTGGAAAACCACCAGCACCGGCAGGATCGGCGCGAGCCCCAGACTCACCAAGCCGGTCGCGGTCAGCATCGGCAGCAGCGCCAAGGTCAAAGCCACGCCCAGGTGTTTGTTGATGCGCCCGGACCAAAGTAGCTGCGTCACCAGTGTCAAACCGTTGACCCAGGTGTCGATGCTGGCGAACAGTGCGGTCCGCGCGATACGGTCGCTGTACGCGGCGTCGACGATGTTCGCCTGCTCGAAGTAGATGAAGGTCGAGCTGAGGCTGTACAGGAACAAGTACGCCGTCACCGCGAGTAGGTACGGGTCGGTCGCCGCCAGGCGGATACCGGCGAACACACCGCCGTCCTCGGCACCCGGCGGTTGCGCGGACGCCGGCCGGGTCGACGTCGGCGGTCCAGCTGGCGGCGGCGCCGACGGTGCTGACGCTATTCGGTGGGCGGTATCGGGACCGGCTGAGGCCGGCTCGTCGGTGAGTGGCGGTACGACCCCTGGTCGTCCGAGCCGCTGCATGCACCGGACGGCCAGTTCGAGGACCGCCGCCGCGATTAGCAACAACGGCACCCGGCCGAGCGGTTCGACCAACAGCGCGGTGAGGCTGCTACCGAGCAGCGCGCCCGCGGTGCCGCCGACGGCGATCAACGCGAACAGACGTTTGCTCCGCGCGTAGCCGAATACGTCGGCCATGTACGCCCAGAACAGCGACAGAGTGAACAGGTTGAAGACGGAAGTCCAGACGTAGAAGGCGCGGCCCAGGTTTATTTCCGTCGTTGCGGGCAGCAGTTCGAACAGCACGAAAAACAGCAGCAGGTTGGCGATGAAGAAGCGGTGGGCGAGTGGGATGAAAATCTCGCGGCGGAAGCGTCGTACCAGGATGCCGAAGGCCGGTGCGACCAGCAACATCGCAGCCAAGGTGACCAGGTAAAGATAGGGCAGATTGCGTACGCCGGCGGCGATCCCCATCTCGTCGCGCAGCGGACGGATGATGTAGTAGCCGGCCAGGAGGCAAAAGAAGTAAGTAGCGGCCAAGAGCGCGGCGCGCTCCTCACCCGGGCGTAGGTCGGCGATTCTCCGTAGTCTGGTGCCGATCATCCGGTGAGTCCTCTTTTTGCATGAGCTGTGCCGACCCTAGCTTCCGGACCGATTCCGGTCTAGCCCCGATTATTCATGAACAATCCGGGCCAAGCCAATACGTCGTGCCTCCGAAAATGTGTTCGCCCGGGACTCACTAAGGAGGAGGTCTGAGCGGTGGGTTATAACCCCAGACATTGACATACGTTATCATTTGGACTAGAAATGTCCTCTAATCGCAGGTCGGCCGCCAATCCGCGGCACCGATATCTGGCACAAGACCTGGCACCTGAATTCAGCTACCCGGCAGCGGGAATCGCGACCCGGTTCTCTATGGCCGGAATGGAGGAGACGATCGTCATGCCCGGTGATATCGATCTGAAGGGTATCCATCACATCGAGCTGTGGGTCGGCAATGCCCGGCAGGCAGCCTATTTCTATCGCAAGTGCTTCGGGTTCGACCTGGTGGCCTACCGAGGTCCCGAGACCGGGGACCACGAACGCGCCAGTTACTGTCTGCGGCAGGGGAGCGTACTGCTGGTGCTGACCACGCCGCTCGGTCACCTCGATCCGATCAACTCGTGGCTCGCAACCCACGGCGACGGGGTGCGCGATCTGGCCTTCGAGGTCGACGACGCGGCCGCGGCGTTTGCCAGCGCGGTTGAACGAGGCGCCACACCGGTCCACGGGCCGATCGACATCGAAGCCGCCGACGGCGCGGTGCGCAAGGCGGCGATCAGGACCTACGGCGACACGATCCATTCGTTCGTCGAGCGGGGCGACTACGGCGGGTTCTTACCCGGCTATGTGCGCCATGAGATCAAAGGGCAGAACGTAGGGATCCGGTGCGTCGATCACGTCGTCGGTAACGTCGAGCATCGCTGCATGGACACCTGGTGTGAGTTCTACGAGCAGGTGTTCGGTTTTCACAAGTTCGTCAGTTACGACGACAAGGATATCTGCACCGAATTCACAGCCCTGCGCAGCAAGGTCATGGCCAGCGCCGACCGAGCGATCAAGTTTCCCATCAACGAGCCGGCCAAAGGGAAGAAGAAGAGTCAGATCCAGGAGTACATCGAGTTCAACCTGACCGCCGGAGTGCAGCACATCGCCCTGAGCACGGAAGACATCATCGCGACCATCGGCATGCTGCGCGAGAACGGGGCGGAGTTCCTCGACGTACCCGACAGTTATTACGACACGGTATGGGATCGGATCGGGGAGATCACCGAGGACCGCGACAAGGTCAAGGAACTGAAAATCCTCGTCGACCGTGACGACAATGGTTACCTGTTACAGCTGTTCACCCGGCCGCTTCAAGACCGGCCGACGCTGTTCGTCGAGATCATCCAGCGTTGCGGCAGCGACAGCTTCGGCAAGGGCAACTTTCAGGCGCTGTTCGAGGCCATCGAGCGCGAGCAGGAGACCCGAGGCAACCTATAGTTCGGATCAGGCACCGATGTGGCAGGCAAGGAGAAGACGATGCCGTTCTACCACCAGCTCGGTCAGATCCCTCGCAAGCGGCACGTCGCTTTTCGTCGCGAGGACGGCACGCTCTATTATGAGCAACTGATTGGTAACCTCGGTTTTACCGGCTTGCAGTCGTTGCTCTATACGCTCCGGCGGCCGACCACGGTTCTGAGCGTCGAGAAAGTCTGGGAAAACCGCTGGGAGTCCGATCCCGACGACACACTGCGTATGCGCCATCTCCGCACGCACCGGTTGCTGTCGGCCGGGCCGAGCCCGGTCGCCGACCGTACGGTGCTCGTCTACAACCGCGATATTACTGTCTCGATAGCGCGGCCGTCCGGCTGCGACGGTTTTTTCTACCGCAACGGCATGGGCGACGAGATCGTCTACGTGACCCGGGGTAGCGGTGTGCTCGAATCGCAGATGGGTGAGTTGCCGTTCCGGCAGGGTGATTACGTGGTCATTCCGCAGGGGATCATCCATCGCTGGCGTCTCGATGACGCCGAACAGATTTTCCTGATCGTCGAGAGCGCCAGCTATGTCCGCACGCCGTCGCGTTACCGTAACGAACACGGTCAGTTGCTCGAGCACAGCCCATTCTGTGAACGTGATATTCGGCCGCCAGAACGGCTCGTCGTGCACGATGAGAGTGGCGAATTCGCCGTGGTGGTCAAGAAGGGCAACGCCCACCACCGCACGATTCTGGACCACCATCCGCTGGACACCGTCGGCTGGGACGGTTGTTACTATCCGTGGGCGCTGAACATCTTCGACTTCGAGCCGATCGTCGGTCGTTTGCATCAGCCGCCGCCAGTACACCAGACTTTTGCCGGCGACAAATGGGTGATCTGCTCCTTCGTTCCGCGACTTTATGACTTCCATCCCGATGCCGTACCGGCGCCATACCATCATTCGAACGTGATGTCGGACGAGGTCCTCTATTACTGCAACGACGAGTTCATGAGCCGCAGCGGCATCGAATTCGGTTCGCTCACTTTGCACCCGGACGGTCTGCCCCACGGCCCTCAGCCGGGCAAGACCGAACAGAGCATCGGGCAGACAGAGACGCGCGAGCTGGCGGTGATGATCGACACCTTCGCTCCGCTGGTCGTCGGCAAGAGTGCCATCGAGTGCGAGGATCTGGACTACAGTCGATCTTGGCTCGAATAGCGGCACGGTCGCAGTGGGGTACCGCCGCGGTTACGGCGCCACGGCGGCGGTCAGGCACCGATTCCCGGAGAGATTATGAGCGCGGCATTTAGCGCCTTCATGCACGAATTGATCGATTACGCCGGTCTGTTTCCGCCGGCGTCGCTCGATCTCGGTTCGGCCCTCGGCAATTACGTCCACTACCGCGGCGAGCCGGAGGCGTGGATGCTCGGGCGCTTCATCATTCCCGCGGATCGCTTGGCCGAACTGGCTCCTTACGGCCCCCAACTGGTGCGTCCCGGTGCGCGGCCGATGCGGTACGCGCTGCTCGCCGCCGGTGGCGCGACGGCGGCCGAGAGCCTCGATCGGTTGCGCTCTCAGACCGACGTCGCCGCCGGTTTCTTGGCCGAGCACGCCGGTACCGCGCGTATCGAAGTGATCGAGACCCGCCTGCCGGACAATCTCGCCGCGGCGGCCGACCGCGACGCGACCGCGGCTTACCTGATGGATTTCTGCCGGCTGCTAGCCGAAACCTCACTGGCCGGTGTCGACCTGTTCGTCGAGGCGGCACCACCCGGTGGTACGGCCGACACGACCGGTGACGACGCGGCGATCGCCGCGTTAACAGCGGTGGCCGACGGCGATGCGGTGGGCGCAACGCAGGGTGTACGACGGTTGGGCTACAAGCTGCGTAGTGGCGGTGTGGTACCGGACGCCTTCCCGCCGTGCGAACGCGTGGCGCACGTGCTGGTCGCGTGCCGCGATCAAGACCGGCCGTTGAAGTTCACCGCCGGGCTGCACCATCCGGTGCGGCACCGCGCGGACGATCCCGACGTGATGATGCACGGGTTCTTGAACGTGTTCGGCGCCGGGCTCCTGGCCCACGGCCTCGGCCTCACAGCGGACGAGACCGTCGCCATCGTTGCCGACACCGAGGCAACCAGTTTTCGTTTCGAGCGCGCGGACTTCAGTTGGCGGGACCGCAGCCTACCCGCCGCGGAGGTGCAACGGCTGCGCAGCCGGTACCTGATCGGTTTCGGCAGCTGCTCGTTCGACGAGCCGCGTGAGGATCTCACTAGACTACGGCTGCACGGCTGAGTAGATCCGGCGTGCCTGCCCGTGCCTGCCTGTATCTGGCAGGTGTACCTTAAACCAAGGCGGACCCGACCCGATGGATGCCACCAACGACCCGAAACTACGCTCTTTCATTCCGGTCGCAGCGGAGTCGCATTTCCCGATTCAAAACCTGCCCTACGGAGTTTTCGCGCCGACGCCGACCGAACCGCCGCGCTGCGGTGTGCGGATCGGCGATTTCGTGCTCGATCTGGCGGTGATCCAGGAGACGGGCCTGCTCGTATCGGCGTCGCTGCCCGAAGGGGTGTTCGCCGCGCCCTGTTTGAACTACTACATGGCCTGTGCCCCGGACGCGCGCCGGCTGGCGCGGCTGCTGATCTCGGGGCTGCTGCGCGAAGACGAGCCGACCTTGCGCGACGACGCGGTGTTGCGCGGGCGGGCGCTGCTACCCGTCGAGTCGGTCACGATGCAACTGCCGGCCGAGATCGGCGACTACACCGATTTCTACTCCTCACGCGAACACGCGACCAACGTCGGCACGATGTTCCGCGGTAAAGAGAATGCTCTGATGCCCAACTGGCTGCACCTGCCCGTGGGCTATCACGGCCGCGCCAGCTCGGTGGTGCTCGATGGGACCGACGTGCGGCGGCCGCGCGGGCAGATGCTACCGCCTGATGCTACCGAACCGGTGTACGGGCCGTGCCGGCTGATGGATTTCGAGCTGGAGATGGGATTCTTCGTCGCGGGGCAGGAGAACCGGCTCGGCGAGCCGATCGGTATCGGCCGGACCGACGATCACATCTTTGGTCTGGTGCTGGTGAACGACTGGTCCGCGCGCGATATCCAGAGGTGGGAGTACCAGCCGCTCGGCCCGTTCAATGCCAAGAATTTTGCGACGTCCATCTCACCATGGGTAGTGACCCTCGAAGCGCTGGAACCGTTCCGGTGCGCACCGCCGAAGCAGGATCCGCCTCCGCTGTCGTACTTGCGATCGAACCGCAATTCCACCTACGACATCCAGCTCGAGGTCGCGCTGCAGACCGAGATGATGACGACGCCGCAGACGATCTGCCGCAGTAACTTCAAGTACCTGTACTGGACGATCCAGCAGCAGTTGGCGCACCACACCGTCACCGGGTGCAACGTACGGCCGGGCGATATGATGGCCTCTGGTACGATCAGCGGTGCGGATAAGAGCAGCTACGGCAGCATGCTCGAGTTGAGCTGGCGCGGGACCGAACCGCTGCAGTTAGATGACGGCAGCGAACGCAAGTTCTTGCAGGACGGCGACACGGTGATCATGACCGGGTGGTGCCAGGGCGACGGTTACCGGGTGGGATTCGGCTCGGTGAACGGCACACTGCTAGCGGCGACGCCGTAGACCGCCGGGCGAGGATTCGAGCCAGGTTCGGGCCCGGCGACGGCCGGCGCATGGAGAGCAGAGGCGGGCGGCCATGGGCGAGATCATCTGGCAACCGAACGCCGAACGAGTCGCCGCGGCCCAGGTTACTCACTTCCGCGAACAGGTTGCGGTCTGGTACGGCCGCGACCTGCCTGACTGGGATGCACTCTACCTCTGGTCCATCGATCACAGCGACGAGTTCTGGGCGGCGGTCTGGCGCTTCGCCGCGGTCATCGGTGATCGCGGTGACGGGCCGGTCGTCGACGATCCGGCTGCCTTGCCGGGGGCACGCTGGTTTGCCGGCGCGCGGCTGAATTTCGCCGAGAATCTGCTCCGCCGGCGTGACGCGACTCCCGCCTTGATCTTCTGCAGCGAAAACGGGTTGCGGCGCCAGCTATCGTGGGCGGAACTGTACGCCGCGGTCGCGTGTACGGTGCGGGCGCTGCGTGCGGCGGGCATCGAGCCGGGTGACCGCGTGGTCGGTTTTCTGCCCAACCTGCCCGAAACGGTGATCGCCATGCTCGCGTCCGCGAGCGTCGGCGCGGTGTGGTCGAGTTGCTCGCCCGACTTCGGCCTGCAAGGGGTTCTCGACCGGTTCGGGCAGATCGAACCCAAGGTGTTGATCACTGCCGACGGTTATTTCTACAACGGTAAGTGCCACGACAGCCTCGCCGTCGCCGCACACCTGCAGCGGGAGCTGCCCAGTCTGTCCCAGCTGGTCGTCGTTCCCTATGTGAACGAAGAGCCCGATCTCTCTCTCCTACCTGGCGCACGTAGCTGGAGCGATTTCCTCGACGCTACCGGCGATATCCGGGCGGTCAACACCAGCGATGACCCGTCGGTGACCGCCGGTGACGACCGGGCGGTGACTACCGTCGGCGATCACGATACCATCGATTTTGTCCGGCTGCCGTTCGACCACCCGCTACTGATCATGTACTCCTCCGGAACCACCGGCCTACCCAAGTGCATGGTGCATTCGGCGGGCGGTACGCTACTGCAGCACCTGAAGGAACATCGCCTGCACTGCGATCTGCGGCCAGGTGACCGCTTGTTCTACTACACCACCTGCGGCTGGATGATGTGGAACTGGTTGGTGTCGGGGCTCGCTGCCGAGGCGACGCTGGTGCTCTACGACGGTGCGGCTACGCATCCCGACACCGGGTTGTGGGACCTAGCCGCTGCCGAAGAGGTGACTATATTCGGCACCAGCGCACGTTACCTGGCTGCCGTCGAGAAGCGCGGGCTCAGACCGGGTACGACCCACGACCTCGCGTCGTTGCGAGCGATTTTGTCCACCGGTTCGCCACTGGCCCCCGACTCGTTCGACTATGTCTACCGGGACATCAAAGCCGACGTGCTGCTGGGAAGTATTTCCGGCGGGACCGACATCGTTTCCTGTTTCGCCCTCTGCAGTGCCGTGTTGCCGGTACGGCGCGGCGAGCTACAATGCCGCGGTCTCGGTATGGCGGTCGCGGTCTGGGACGACGCCGGCCACCCGCTCGTCGGCCAAAAAGGCGAACTGGTCTGCACCAAGCCGTTCCCATCGCTGCCCATCAGTTTCTGGAACGATCCCGAAGGGAGTCGCTACCACGATGCTTACTTCGCACGCTTTCCGGGTGTTTGGCACCACGGCGACTACGCTGAACTGCGACCCGAAGGCGGC
>JAUVBS010000449.1 GCA_030591105.1 bacterium
GACCGCGTCGCACTGCCCGTCCTCGACCAAAGTGAACCCTTGCGCGCGCCAGTAGGAGGCCAACCGCGGCGTGCCCAGCCAGTTGATCCGCGTACGACCGTCCTGGTGCAACAGGCGGACACCCAGCCCCAGGGCGCCGATCAGATGCTGTTCGACCACCGGAAAACCCGCAGCCACGAGATCGGCGACCAGCTCCTCGGGGCGGTGGGTCGTGTTGTTGCTCACCAGGCAAAAGGGAACCGCACGGTCGATCAGCCGGGTGATCCAGTCTACCGAGCCGGCGACCGGTTGGTAGCGTTTGTCGTGGACGAGCACACCCTCGACGTCGATCAAGAAAGCGCCGAAGCGGCGGGGTCGCGACATGATTAGCTCCTGCGGCGGGTGCCCGCGACGTCGGCGAGCAGCTGGTCGTAGGTGTCGATCAAACGGTCCCAGCAAAAGGCGTCGCAATCGAGCGGCAACGAACAGACGTGGCCACACTCTCCGGTCAGCAGGTTCCGCAGCAGCGGTGTGAGCTGCGCATCGTCGTCGTAGAAATGTTTCCCCTTGCAGTGCGTTCGGTAGAGCGACGGGTAGACCTGGCGCCGCGGCAACACCGGGTAGGCGCCGGCGTGGATCGCTTCGGCCACCGAGATCCCAAAATACTCCTGCTCCGCGCAACTGACGACGATGTCCGCCCGCGCGAGCCACGCGTCATACTCGGCGCGATCGGTCACGAAACCGCAGTGTAGACAGCGCCGGCCGAGCCGATCGCTCAGGCGGGCCCGCAAGTCGTCGTGGCCGCGGGCATCGCCCAGCAACAGCACATTGAAGTCGTGGCCCTCGGCCTGGAGTTCCGTCAACGCGGCGGCGAACAGGTCGGGGCGCTTGTCGAACTCCCAGCGGTGGTTCCACAAGATAAGCGGCGCCGTACCGTCCCGCGGCCAGCCGGGCCCGACCTGCGGGTCGTGTGGTCCGCCCAGGTACGGAGCGAACGCACCGGACGGATGGGGCGTGCGCTCGATGCCGACCGGCAGTACCTCGCTCTTGTCCGCCAGCCGCGGACCGATGCGATTCGGCACCGCTTCGGGCATCTTGCTGAGATACGCCGGCAAACCGTCGAGAAACAGATCGCGGTGGAACGCCGAGTTGAAAACGACCCGGTCGGCCGCCAGCGCGCTCAGTATGTTCGTAAAGCCGAAGTGAAAATCGAACTCTTCCTGGGGCGACAGCGGGTAGGTCAGCTGATTCTCGTGCATGTACAGCAGTAGCGGTAGACGATCGTGCGGCGCAACGAGCAGACCGCGCAAATCGGCCACGTTGAGCATACCGGTGGTCACGATCAAGTCCCAACGCGCAGCCCCGCCGGCCGATTCGACCTGGTCGGTGAAATCGGTTGGGTCGGCAAAATTGACCAGATCGGCGAACCAGACCGCGGCCGCGCGCATACGCCACTTCCAGAACCGCGCCGGCAAGCTCAAGCAGGTAAAGCGGTGCCGTGAACGCCGCACGAGCCCTTCCCGGAATGCACGGTGCGAGCCGTCGTCGTATGGTTCGATGAACAAGACATCGAGTATCTTCAAGGGTAGCAACTCCTTGGTCGACTGTCGTATTTCGTGTCCTACCCGATTGTCCGGTTATGCCAGCGGCTGTTTGATTGCACGGTGAGAATCCTTTATAATTTGTCATACGTCCTTTGGGAACCCCGGATTACACCGCGGAGCGTGCTTGTCTCACGCATCGAGAGCACACCGCGGCCCAGTGCCGGACGGATCACGCCCGGTCCCGACAGCCCGGCGAAGTAACTGTTACGCCCAGCTTACAGTATTGCGAGAGGAAACCAGCCATGACCAGAATCTCGATCTTCGCCCTGCTAATTCTGACGTTGGGCGCGACGACCGCCCTGGCAGCTTATGAGAACGACTCGGTCGTGGGTCAAGTCCCCGACCGCGTGATGATCACGGTCGCGCCGGGCGTGACGCTGCAGCCGAACAAGGCCAGCGGCGTCGTGACCGTCGGCGTACCGGCGCTTGATCGGCTGTCGGAACGATTCGCGGTCACCGAAATTCAGCCGCTGTTCGCCGGCATGACGAATAACCTGGCGGCCGAGAGTCGTGAGCTGCTGGCCCGTGTCTATACCGTCGACTTTCCCGCCGCCAAAGGGCTGGCCAACGTGTTGGCAGCCTACGGCCAAGCCGCCGAGGTGGCCGAGGTGCACGCGGTGGACATCTGCAAGACGTACGACGCCTACCTACCCGACGATCCAGGCATCAATGGACAGCAGTGGTATCTGCGTAACATGAATCTCGGCGCCAAGGACATCCGCGCGGTCGGTGGCTGGAACAATGCGCCAGATCTGGGCGATACGAATCTCGTGATCGCGATCATCGACAGCGGCGTCGACTGGCAACACCCC
>JAUVBS010000356.1 GCA_030591105.1 bacterium
CTGCCAGGACCCGGAGCCACCTGATCCAGGCCCTGGGTAACTTGCGCAACAAGAAACAGGTCTTACCGGCCAAGAAACACGGCAACATGCCCATCTAGCCCGACAGTACTCATCCAGAGGTACCAGCATGGCGAGTCGCGAGGCGCATAAATTCACGAAGGTCTTGATTGCCAACCGGGGCGAGATCGCGGTTAGGATCATCCGGGCGCTCCAAGAGATGGGCATTGCGACCGTGGCGGTCTACTCGCAGGTCGATCGCAGTGCGTTGCACGTGTTGATGGCCGACGAAGCGTATCTGATCGGCGCGGCTCCAGCGACCGAGAGCTACCTCGATCCGGAACGGATCATCGCGGCGGCACGTGAATCCGGCGCCGACGCCATCCACCCGGGTTACGGTTTCCTCGCCGAGAACGGTGCGTTCGTCCGCGCCGTTGAAGAGGCCGGAATCGTGTTCATCGGACCGACTGCCGAGTCGATGGATATCATGGGTGATAAGCTCGCCTCCCGCCGTGAGATGATCACCAGCGGCGTGCCGGTTATCCCGGGAACCGACGAGGCGATCGCCGACGCGGACGCTGCTGCCGAAGCGGCGGCTAAGATCGGTTATCCGGTGTTGTTGAAGGCAGCCGCCGGCGGTGGCGGCAAGGGGATGCGCGTCGTGCGTGAAGCCGCCGAAATCGCCAGCGCTCTGCGCCAGACCATGGGCGAGGCGAAGAGTGCCTTCGGCAACGATACGGTCTTTGTCGAACGCTTCATCGAAAACCCCAAGCATATCGAGGTCCAGGTACTCGGCGACGGCAACGGCAGTGTGATTCATCTGTTCGAACGCGAGTGTTCGGTGCAACGCCGGCACCAGAAGGTGATCGAAGAGTCGCCGTCGCCGTCGCTGACACCTGAGTTACGCCAGCGGATCTGCTCCGCAGCGGTGCAAACCGCGCGTGCGATCGACTACCGCGGAGCCGGTACGGTCGAGTTCATCCTGGCACCGGACGGAGAGTTCTACTTCCTCGAGATGAACACCCGTTTGCAGGTCGAGCATCCGATCACCGAGATGGTCACCGGGACCGACCTCGTACACGCGATGATCCGGATTGCTCAAGGTGAACCGCTCCCTTACCGCCAGAAGGACATACGCCAACACGGCTGGGCCATCGAATTCCGTCTTTACGCCGAGGATCCCGGACGCAATTTCGCTCCGAGCATCGGACGGATTGACGCTTTACATCCTCCGGCTGGCCCCGGTGTTCGACTCGATAGCGGTATCTACGCGGGGTTCGACGTACCGATCCACTACGATCCACTGCTGGCGAAGTTGGTCGTCTGGGGAGAGAACCGTGATCAGGCGATCGCCCGCAGCGAACGGGCTCTGCGCGAATTCACCCTCCACGGTCCCGTGCACAACCTGCCGTTCCACCTCTGGGCGCTGCAGCAACCGAGCTTCCGCGACGGGAGTTACACCACCGAGTTCATCGCCGACGGATTCGATCCAGCCACCTACCTTCCGGAGCTGAGCGAAACCGATACCGAGGCGCTGCTCGCCGCCGGCGCGTTGTTCGAGGCGCACCGGCGCCGGGCAACGGAAACACGGCCCACTCGCGAAGCAGATTCGAGCAACCCGTGGCGCCTGGCCGCCGTGCGCGCCATGACCGGGCAGCGCTAGAAAGGAGCCAGCATGTGGTTGAAGAAGCGTTACATCCTGAAGTGGAACGGTGATCAGCACGCCGCCGTGATCGCAACGGAGGCCGACCGGGTCACCGTCGCCATCGATGAGGATGATCCGATCGAGGTCGATTGCGTGCCGGTCCTCGGCGGGCGAGCGCTGTCGCTGCGTATCGCTGGCCGCATGCACTTGGTACACATGACGGGAATGAACCAGCGTGGTGAGGTCGCCACGACGTTGGCAGGCCGGCCGATCGCTCTGACGGTGATGGACGAGCTGCACGCGCTGGCGCTCGAGAGTCTCGGTGACGCCACCGGCAGCGGCACACTGTATGCCGACATTCCGGGTGTGGTCATCGCGGTCAAGGTCAAAGAGGGGCAACCGGTCCACCAAGGTGAACCGTTGATCGTGGTCGAGGCGATGAAGATGCAGAACGAACTCGTGGCCGGTGTCTCCGGCACCGTGACTGAGATCCCGGTCAGCCCCGGTCAAGCGGTCAATCCGGGCGATCGTCTGGCCGTCATCGAGCCGGAACCGGGTGGTTGAGCCCGACTACTTGGACCGTAGGGGGACGTGGCGGGTGGTCAGGAAAGCACGGTATATGGCAATTTCATGACATTTTCGATTGACGCACAGGGTCGCAGCTTCCATTATCACAACCAGTTGCCTATTTGCGAAACAATTCCATCGTCGCTCTGCAGCGGATCATCCGCCGCGGCTCGGACGGAGGTCCCGACATGGTGCGCAGTTTCTGCGTGATTGCCGCTCTCGCGGCGCTGGCGTGCTGGCCGGCGATCGCGCAAGCCCAGAGCGACGATGACTGCTTCGACTGCCACGACGACCAGAGCCTGACCAAGAACGAAGACGGCCGGGTCATCTCGCTCTTCGTCAATCGCGACAGTTACGCAGGATCGATCCACGGCCAGCAAGACCTGGCCTGCACCGATTGCCACGACGCCATCGACGATCTACCCCACGAGATCGAACTCGGTGCGGTCGACTGTGCCGTTTGTCACGATGATGTCGCCGAGCAGTACCTGATGAGTCTGCACGGGGAGCTGGCCGAGCAGGGCGCACCGTTGGCTCCACACTGCTGGGACTGCCACGGGGCCCACGCCATCACCCCCCCCGAGGATCCGCTGTCGGTGGTGAACCGGTTCAATATTCCGTTCATGTGCGGCCGCTGCCACAAAGAGGGAACCGGGGTCACCGAGTTCTACGCCATCCCCCAGGACAGCATCCTGACCCACTACTCGCTCTCGATGCACGGCGAGGGGCTCTACCGGCGCGGCCTGACGATCTCGGCGATCTGCACCGACTGCCACACGGCCCACAACGTGCTGCCGCACGACGATCCGCGCTCCTCGATCCACCGCGACAACGTGGCCACAACCTGCCAGCTTTGCCACGGCCGCATCGAGGAGGTGCACACCAAGGTCATCGAGGGCGAGCTGTGGGAGGC
>JAUVBS010000372.1 GCA_030591105.1 bacterium
CAGGGATGGATATCAAGGTCACCCGGAACCAGAACCCGCCCGCTCCGGCGACCGGTAATTTCGGCTTCGGCCGGATCTTCACGCCGCACATCTTCAAGATGGAGTACACGGCCGGCCGCTGGGAGAATCCGCGGGTCGAGCCGTACGCGCCGTTGACTCTCGACCCGGCCGCGAAGGTGTTTCACTACGGCCAGGAAATCTTCGAGGGGATGAAAGCATACCGCAACGCCGAGGACGGTTCGGTGCACATGTTCCGGCCCGACCGGAACATCCACCGCATGAACATCTCTTGCGAGCGGATGAGCATGCCGCGGCTCGACGAGGACCTGTTCATGGAGGCTCTCGAGCGGCTGGTCGACATCGACCGCGACTGGGTACCCGAAAGTCCCGAGGCGCTCTACATCCGTCCGACCATGATCGCCACGCAGGTGGGATTGGGGGTCGTCGCGGCCACCGACTATCTCTTCTTCGTCATCGTTGGTCCGGTGGGCAGCTATTTCGCGCGGGGGATCAACCCGTTACGGCTGCGCGCCGAAGAGAAGTACGTCCGCTCGACACCCGGTGGGACCGGTTTCGCCAAGACCGGCGGCAACTACGGCGCTTCGTTGTTGCCGATCAAGCTCGCCCAGGACGACGGCTTCGACCAGATCATCTGGCTCGACGCCCACGAACGGAAATACGTCGAGGAGATGGGCGCGATGAACATCGCGTTCGTGTACGAGGACCGCATCATCACCCCGCCGACGGGCGATACGATCCTCGACGGCGTCACGCGCGACTCGGTGGGGACCCTCTGCCGGGACTTCGGCTACAACTGGGTCGACGAGCAGCCGGCCATCGCCCAGGTTTGCGAGGATGCCGAGACCGGCAAGCTGAAAGAGGTCTTCGCCTGCGGCACCGCCGCGGTGGTCACCCCGGTGGGCTTCGTCAACTACGGCGGCCGGGATGTGCAGATCGCCGACGGCAAGGAAGGCCCCGTCACCAGGCAGTTGCGCGAGACGCTCTGCGAAATCCACGAGGGCAACAGCGAGCACCATCGGGAGTGGGTCCGCGTGGTGCCGCACTTCGACTACTAGCCGGGACGCGACGATGCAGAACCTGAAACTCGTCCGACCGTTGGTCTGTTTCGATCTCGAGACCACCGGTACCGATACCGAGCGCGATCACATCGTCCAGATCGGTCTGATCCGCGTCGAGCCGGACGGTGGCCGGCGCAGCTACGAATCGCTGGTGAACCCCGGCCGGCCGATCCCGCCCGCGGCGACCAAGGTGCACGGCATCACCGACGACGACGTCCGGGACCAGCCGTCGTTCGCCGCGTTGCTGGCTGAGATCGAACCGCTGCTAACGGGCGCCGACCTGGCGGGGTTCAACTCGATCCGTTTCGATCAGCCGCTGCTCGAAGCCGAGTTACGGCGCGCCGGCAGCCGGCTCGATCTCTCACAGGCGCGTAACCTCGACGCCATGCGGATCTTCCACTTCAAGGAGCCGCGCAACCTCACCGCGGCCTACCGTTTCTATTGCGGCAAGGAATTGACCGAAGCCCACTCGGCGCTGGCCGATGCGACCGCGACCCTCGAAGTACTCGATGCGCAGATCGCTCACTACGACGACCTGCCGGCCGACCCCGAAGCCTTGTACCCGATCTGCGACCCCGACGCCGGCCAGTACGTCGACCGGACGCGCAAGTTCGTCTGGAACGACCAGGGCGAAGCAACTTTCACCTTCGGTAAGGTGAAAGGCAAAACGCTGCGCGAGGTAACTGCCGAACCGGCCAGCCGCGGCTACCTAGAGTGGATGTTGAAACAGAACTTCAGCGAAGACATCAAAGCGATCGTGCGCGATGCTCTGGACGGCGTGTTTCCGCGCCGCTGAGCCTGACGGTTGTCAACCCGTGCGGACCCTGTTAGCTTTCTGCTCATGACCAACGATAGTCACCCCGAAAACCCGCGCTCTCCCGGCGAGGAAACCGTCGGTGAACAGCTGCCGGATTTCGAGAGCCAACCGCTCTCACGGGATGAGTACATCATGGCCCTGGCGCATCTTTACCGGGGCGAGTTGCACCGCTCGCTCATCTGGCGATTGCGTCTGGATACCACGACCAACTGGGCCATCCTTTCGACCGTCGCGATCCTGACCTTCAGTTTCAACAATCCCCAGTACTCCTCCGAGACGTTGATCGCAGGGATGTACGCCAACATGGTGTTCCTGCTGATCGAGGCGCGCCGGTTCCGCTTCTTCGACGTCTGGCGTGCCCGCGTCCGGATGATCGAGGAGAATTTCTACGGCCCGATACTGCGGCGGGAATTACGAAGCGCGGAGAAGTACTGGGGATCGCAGGTGGCTGACGATCTGCTGCGCCCACGGTTCCACGTGACCAAGGCCCAGGCGATCAAGGCGCGGCTATCGCGGAACTTCGTCTACATATTCGTATTTTTACTGCTGGCCTGGGTAGGTCGCGTACTCGCTATCCCCGAGGTCCAGGGCCAGGATCTGCAGAGTATGTTCGGTATCGGCGCGTTGCCCCACTGGGTACCGGTCGCCCTGGTCGCGGTGCCCTATACGCTCCTGGTTGCCGTCTACGTGCTGACGCCCAAGGTCACGCCGCCGGAAATCTGCTACTGGCCCGATCCGGACCATCCGGGTGAGGACGTTCCCAGCCTCGACGTCTGACCGCTCTTCTTCGCGACTTACCGTGGCAGGGGTCGAATTCTGGCCGCAGCGGTCGGAATCCAGCGTGCGGCCGGACCTAGCAACGACCGCGCGGCACGATTGCGATCTATCGACCAGAATGACCACCTAACCCGGATTATTCACGACTGACCGCCGCCAGGGTAATTCCCCAGCCATACGGGAACGTGGGTTGCTTCTCGGTAGTTGAGCGTCCGTAACGCGTGGAAAACGCGTGCGAATTGCCGTATTTCAGCCG
>JAUVBS010000011.1 GCA_030591105.1 bacterium
AGCGGTGCGATGTTGCTCATGGTGCCGAGGATGCTCAGGTTGCGCTCCATCTCCACCTGCTCGAGGTCGATGGCGGTGTCGATGCGCTGAAGCAGTTCCTCGCGTGTGTGATTCATGTACCGGACGGCCTGGCCCATTATCCGGGCGACCGGCCCCTTGCCCTGGTTGCAGTAGTCGAGCGCGCTACGCGGGTTGCCCGATTTCATGCGACTAGCCAGTTCGCCCATGAAGCGTCCGGTATCCGTCCAAGAGGTCTTGAAGTAGAGTGCTCGTTCGATGGCATACCCCACCGTGATGATCGAGCACACCAGCAGTACCAGCATGGTGGGCGACGCGATGATGACATCGATTAAGGACATTTCGCCAAACATGGCTGCTTTTCCTCTCCGTTGTGCCGGTGCGGTACCGGCGGCTCCGTGGCTATTGGCTCGACTCTGCCGAGGCGCTTTTGCATTCTGCGAAACTACCGCGGTAGCGGCGGGCGTAACTCACTCGTTTCGCCATTATCTCGACGTTTACGCTGTTTCCTGCAGGTAGCGTGCCACGGTGCATCGGGGCGGATAACGGTCCGCGACGGCGGGGAATGCCTGCCGCGGATGCCGTGGTGATACCGGCGCCCACGTCGACCGGTAAGGAGCGAGGCCGGGACGGCGAAATCGCCCGTCCCGGCCTCCAGTTCGCCACGCCGACGGTGGCAGACGCTACTGCCCGATCACTCCTGATTCGCGGATGGCGGCGATACGGTCTTGAGCCATCTGGGTCCACTCGGGATTGCCGCCCGCCGCGATTATCCGTTCGTAGGCCTTGACGGCACCGCCCCAGTCGCCGCGATCCTCGCGCAACTGACCGATCTGAGCCAGCGCCGCGATACGGAACGGATCGGCCGAGCCGCCGGCTGCTGCCATTTCGTAACGCGCGAGTGCTCCGTCGATATCCTCGGCCTTCTCGAGGCACTCGCCCTGGCGGTAGTTGATCTCCGCCGCGGCACCCTCACCGCACTCGAGCCCCTTCTGATAGGCTTCGACCGCACGCGTATAGTCGCCGAGCTCTTCCTGGTACAGGGCGGCGATCTGCAACCACAGACCCTGCGCGTTATCGTGATTGGGATGATCGCCCACGAAACGCACGAAACCGCCGATGGCCGAGTGCCAGTCCTCGACTTCCTGGTAGCAGATGGCAGCGTTGTAGGAGGCCAACGGCGCGTATTCGCCGTCGGGGAACAGGTCGGTCAACAGCTCGTACTCGTGGGCCGCGATGGCGAAGTTCTCGAGCTTGAACTGAACCGTGGCGGCACGCAGGTGTGCGAGCTCGCTCAGATCGTGATCCGGGTGTGTGGTGATGAAATTGTGATAGCCGGCATACGCCTGCTCGAGCGCGTCCTGCCGGTAATAACTCTCGGCCAGGTAGAACAGAGCGCCCGGTCCGGACTCACTGCCCGGATAGTCGAGGGTAACCCTCTCGAAGGAGCGCGCGGCCTCGGCGTAGTTTTCCGCAGCGAACGCCTCCTGACCCTTGTTCCAGTAGACGTCGGCGGCCAACGGACTGTCCGGGCGACGCTCGAGGTACTCCTCCATGTCCATACCGCTACGATAATAACAAGACTGGATACCGAGCTCGGCGTCCTCGGCCCGCTCGTCCTCCGGATACTTCTCGGCGAACGCCGTGAAGGAGGTGATAGCGACTTGATCGTGCCCGAGGTTGTAGGCGCAGTTCGCGATACCGAACTCGGCATCGCTCGCGTGTACGCCGTCGGCATACTGAGTCTGTAAACGACGGTAGGTCGTCTGCGCTTGATCGAACCGTCCCAATCCGAACTGCGTTTCGGCGATGCGGTAGAGAGCAACCTCAGCCTCTGTCTCGGCCGGGAAGCGTGTCAGCACAGACTGCCAAGCCTCGATGGCTTGATCGTAATACTGCAGCCGGTAATAGCATTGACCCTGCTTGAGCAGCGCCGAAGCCGCCGCCGGATCTTCGGGATGCTTCTCCAGGAACTCGGAGAACTGGCCGAGAGCATCCTCATATTTGCGCTGGTTGAAGAAGATACTGCCGACGGCGAGACTGTTGGTGCCTTGCTCGCTCTCGGCGTTGGCCAGCGCGAGCAAGAATTTCTGCTGCTCTTCCAGCGCCAGCTCGTACTCGCCGATCTGGCTGAGACTCGCCACCAAGCCCTGAAGCGACGCGGCCGCGACATTGCTGCGCGGATACCCGGTCAGCACCAAGCGGTACATGCCAGACGCCTGCCGATACAGCCCTTCTGTGTAATACGCTTCACCCAAGTAATAGTAAGTACGCGCGCGCCAGTAGCTTGGCGTCGGCAGCAGCTTACTCGCGATGTAGTTGTAGTTGGTGATCACGCGATCCAGCTCGCCGGTCAGGGTGTAGGCGAGGGTCGACAGGAACAGAGCGCGCTCAGCAACCTCGGTGTTGACGTGCTTGTCGACCACGTTCTGGAATGCCATGATGGCCGGGTGATACTCCGCCAGCTGGAAGTGGCTGAAGCCACGCAGTACACGTACCCGCGGCGCGAGAGGATCGCCGGCGAAGCGTTTGAGAAACTCGTTCGACAGGACGATCGCTTGCCCGTAATTCTCGTCCTGGGTGTACGCGTAGATCACCTTGTGCAAAGCAGCGCTGGCGACCTTGCTGTCGCCAAAGCGCTTGACCACGTCGGTGTAGGCGAATATCGCCTCGGACGAGCGGTCCAGGAGCATGTAACAGTCGCCGATCAGGTATTGCGCATAAGCGCTGACCATCTCGTCGGGAAACAGACGCACGATTTCGACGAGCTGCCGGATCGATTCGTCGTAACGCTCCTCGCGGAAAGTCACGCACGCCATCTTGTACCGCGCGTTGGGCACGAACGGTGAAGCGGGGAAAGATTCGATGAACGAGCGGTAGCTACGTACCGCGACGTCGTTCTGACCGGAGCGATAGAACGCCTCGGCAATGCTGAAGCCGACGTCGTCGGCGAGAGGACTGTCCGCGTACTGACGCAGCACCTGCTTGTAGCGCTGGATCGCCAGGATGTACTGACCGGTATCCTCGAGGCAACGACCTAGATAGTACAGGCCGCGGTCGCTCGGCACCTGCTCGAAATACGCGACCGCCTCGTCGTACCGTTTTTCCTGATAGGCGAACAGACCGAGCGCGAATTTAACCTGCGGTAGTTCCTTGTAGCCGGGCCGCCGTTCGAGCAACTCGCGATACGCACCGCGTAGCTTCAGCCAGTTGCCCTCGACGATGTAGGCGAGTCCGATCTCGTAGAGACCTTCGGCGAGCATGAAAGTGTCGTCGTATTCCCGAATCAGACGGTTGTACGCCGTGATCGCAGCACCGAAGTCGGCGAGATTGTAGTGGCACTCGCCCTGTCGCAACAGCACACTGGCACGTAGATAGTCGTCGCTACCTTTGAAATCCTTCACGCGAGCGTACTCGCTCAGAGCGCGTTCATAGTCATCGACGGCGAAGTAGCATTCGGCGAGCATGAACTGCGCCTTGGCGGCCTTCTGACTGCCTTTGTACGACTGCACGTACAACCGGTACTGCTGCATTGCCGCCGACTTGTCTGTACCGTCGGTGTAGGCCTTGCCGGCGGCCTCCCACAGGGCAGCCTCGGTCGGGACGGCACGATCGCGCTCCGGCCCGTCCGCTGCACTCACCGGCAGCGCTAACAGGACGATCGCAGCGACGATCAGGACCCTGGTGTATCGCTCGCTTCTCATCGTCCACTACCCCCCTCGGGAGCCTCGCCGGTCCCGCTGATCTTGACGCGTACGGGCACTCGGGTCCGGTCCTGGAAGCCGAGTACCTCCACGCTAGTCTGGTAATCCCATTCCTGTCCGAGGTCGTCGAGCAGAACCATATGCGCATCGTAATGACCATCGGCCACGAGACGGCCTTCTTCGTCTTCGCCACCCCAGGTGACACCCTCCGGCGGCGGCCCGTTGCCCTGCATCAAGCGCACGATTTTCCCCTGGGAGTCGGCGATCTCCAGGCGCCACGAGTCGACGTTGCTACGTAACGCCGTTTGGATTTCGAAGGTCACGTCGCGGTCCGTACCAGACGGGCTGAACAGCGCCCTGTCGCGGTGCATCTTCACGCCGTAGGGCACGCCGAAGCGCAGAGTCGCACTGATGACGTTTTGCGCACCCAGGTCGGTGTCGAGGAACGCGTAATCGAACTGCCAGTTTTCCCAACGCAGACCGGCGCCCACGCTCCACATCTCCCGTTCGGAATCGAAACCGCCTCGTAACGCCATCGACCGCAGCGGCCAGACCTCCAGACCGGTACGCAGACTGAGGTCCATGTACTCGGTCTTCACCAGGTCACTCATCACCAGCAGGCGATTGTTGAAGAAACGCAAGGCGATACCACCGCGAACACTACGTGCGAGTTTCTCCTCGTCGATCTCCAGTGTGATCGTCGGCTGAACGATGTTCTGCGCCGACGCACCGAAACTCAGATTACGGTGGGGACGGAAATAGAGCCCGACGTCCATGCCGAGGCCGCTACCCTTCGATCCCCCAATGTCCTGACTGACATGTTTGAGCGTCACACCGTAGGTCCAGCGGTGGCCGCCGTTGGCGTAGCCGAGCTGGAAGATGCCCTCCCGCTCGCTGAAGGTCTCACCGAGGTCGCCGGTCAGATCGGCCCGTTCGAATTCGCCGCTGCGCGTGAGCGTGGCGCCGAGACTGAACGTCCCCCACCTTTCGGTCGGCATACCGAGAGCGAGGAAGCCGTACTGGGTGTCCTCGAAGAGGGTGGCACCCATGCCGGTGATCTCCATCGTCCGCAGCCCGGCGAGACCGGCCGGGTTCCAGTACGAGGTGGCCACATCGTCGCAGATGCCGGCGACCGCGTTGCCCAGCGACAGGCTGCGGGCACTGGTGCCATAGCGCATGAAGGCTCCGGCCGAGCCGGCGTCTTCGCTGGCACTGGCAAACCGTACACCGGTGCCGGCAACCAGCACGACCGCTAGTGTGACCATTGTGAGCCGTATCGCACTACGGAACTGCACTCCGAGTCGGCTTCTTCGCTGCATCATCTTCAGGCGCTCCATGGTGTATCCCTCTACTTGACGACCGCGATCTTGCGGCGTAGATCCATGCCATTGCCGGTGATACGGCAGATGTATCCGCCGTTGCCGACGACGTCACTTCTGCCGTTGTGACCGTCCCAGACGAACTGGTGCTGCGTGCCTGCTACGACCTGCATCTGTTCACTGCGGACCAAAGCGCCGTAGAGGTCGTACAGCGCGATGGTGACGTTGCCCGACACCGTTGGCCGGAAGAGGATCACGGTCTCCTCCGCGCCGGCGCGGAACGGGTTGGGCCGGTTCTCGATCGGTTTGGTGGCAGTCAGATCGCGGGCCGTATAGAGCTGCACGATCCTGACCGCTTCGACGATGCCACTGCTCTCCTCGGCGAAGAAACGCAGCACGTGTACTCCGGGCTCGGCATACTCCGGGCCGAGATCGGCCAGGGTGAACGGACCGGTGCTCTGGTAGGTGGTCACCGGCCGCGGCGGATCGACGACATCGACATCGTAGAAGATGCTCTGGATACCACCCTCGTCGTCGGTGGTGGCCGTGAGCGTGATTTCCGTCGTCGGCAACAGGTAGTAGCCGTCGCCGTAAGGCGAAGCGAAGGGGTCGAAGCTGATCGCCGTAAACGGCGGACCGATGACATCGAGCAGCAACGGCGCCGACTCGATCTCGGTCGCCGAGGCGAGCAGCAAGACATCCTGCACGCCGTAGTCGTCGATGTGCAGATCGATATCGGAGCCGCCGTTGACATCCATCACCAGGTTGTACTCGATCACCTTGGCCGGCCCGAGGGTACCGTCGCCCTCGAGTACCTGCAGGGCGATCGCCGTACCGGCTATCGCGTTGTGCGACATATCGATGGTGCGCACGTGGATTCTTACCGTCTCACCCGGGCGCAGCGGCCGGTCAAGCGTGTGGCCCGGAATATCCTCGGCCCACAGTTCGACCGTGGCCACCGGCGCGGGCAGTACGATCATCGTCTCGGTGAAGAACTGCTCGCCGCTGTCATCGCTGACTTCGAGGAAAATCGTCTCGGCACGATCGTAGCGCTGGGCCGTGAAAGTCCTCTCGCCGCCGAGGGTGGTACCGACCGTATCGGCCAGCACGCCCATGGGCGTCAAGGTCACATCCGGCCGCGGCGACGCGCCGCTGAAGGCGCGCAGCACGAAGGTGCGGTCATCCTGAGTGACCAGCTGGCCGGTCACGATATCGATCCGGCGTACGGTCATCTCGAACGGTTCGCCCGCGATGGCCGTATCGGGCAGTGCTACGTCGTAGCGCACACCCACCGGCACGACCGTCAGCACATCGCTGAAGGCCTCGCGGCCCCGGGCATCCCGCACCCGCACGACGATATCTTCGCTGACGGCGTAGTGCTGCCCCGAGATCACCGCTTCGCCAGAGACCAGTGTACCGTCGGTGATACCGAGCAGACCGGTGGCTCCACTGCGGTTGGGCAACAGCGCCGTCATGTCGAAATCGTTGCCGGCGTCGATACGTTCACCGGTCTCGGGGTTGACCAAGCGGACCGTGACCGTAAACGTAGCCGGCGGGCCGGCGGTGACGATGGGTGGATCAGGTAGAATGATGCGATATTCCGCCTCGTTGACCGGAATGTCGACGCGACCGGAGTTGACCGTCGGGTGGCCGGGATCGGTGGCGAATACCGCCACCAGACCGGGACTGCCCAGGACGATCTCGATGTTCCGGATACCGTTGATGAACGGTGCGTTGGCATCGGCAGGGTCGACCAGGTCGAGCGCACCGCCCGAGCTGCTCAGTACGATCTGACCATCGGCAATGGTGTCGACGAGGTTCCAGTACTGATCCACCGCACGGACCGCGATGGTGAACGGTACCTCGGCCTGCTGGGTCAGCGGCGCTCCAGTCTTACCGTCACCGCTCAACAGACCCGGCTCGGGCTGCTCACCCGGCGCGACGATCTGGATACGCTTGAACCCATCGGCCATCATCCGGCAGGTATTGCTGATACCGATCACGCCGGTGGTGTCGCTGACGGTGATGAAGATCTCCTCGGCGCGGCTATAGGCCTCGGCGATCTCCTGGTACCCCATGCTGAGGATCCCCTGCACCACTTCCAGGTGCCCGACACCGGGTAGACCGGTCTCGGCGCTCATCACTGCGATGTCGAACAGACGGTCTTGCGTCGTGACGCGCAAACCGGTGTTGCTGTCGATCAGTTCGACACTGAGCGGGAAGGTTTCCGGCGGACCGACGTACGCCGAATCCGGAATCGTCACCGCGTAGTACAGACCACCGGTTTCCATCTCGATCACAGTACTGAACGCTTCGCGCCCGAAATCGTCGGTCACACGGATGACGATGTCTTCGACCGTATCGTAGCTCTGGGTGTTCATGACCGACACACCGCCGATCAACTGCGACTCCGGTATACCGAGGTTGCCGTTGGCTGCGCCGTGGTTCGGCAATAACGGCGTCATGTAGAAGCGATTCTGCGCGGTCGGCACCACGTTACCCGTCACCGGATCGACCAGCTTGACCGTGACCTGGAAACCGGGTACGGGTCCGGTTGGCGCCGTCGCCGGCACGGTGATTTCGTACTCGTACGGCGGATCAACCGGGATGTAGGTGGTCTGGGCCGGCTTGTTGATATCTTCTTCGTCGTAGACCGTGACACCGACCGTTCCCTCGTCGGTCAGGAAACAGTTGAAGGTACGCCGACCGTTGACGAACGGGACGTAATTCTGTTCGGGGTTACCGGGCTCGGCGAACGAATTGTCGCTCGCGACGAGCCGTAGGATACCGACGTTGGTCGAGTCAGCGAGGTTCCAGTACTGATCCACTGCGCGCACCGTGACGGGGAACAGCTCCCCCGAGCGCTGCACGACGGGCGTACCGCTCTTACCGGTGGCGTCGTAAACCGGGACACCGGATTCGACCACTTCGCCCGGCGCGACGATCTGCAACCGTTTGTAGCCGTCGGCCAGGATGGCGAACACCGGGCTCGCTCCGGTCATACCGGTGCTGTCGATGACCGTCACGTAGATATTTTCCGCGCGGGTGTAACTCTGCTGGAAATTGACCAGACCGTGATCGAGCCGCTGGTCGGTCGTACCGACCACACCGAGCCCGGGCCCACCCATCGCGCTGTTGATCCCCACAACGATATAGCGATCGTCGTCGATGGTCGTATGGGTATCGACGTCGCGTAGTTGCACGACGACACCGAACGTGTTCGGCGGACCGACGAGCGGCGGCTCGGACGTATCAACCGCCACCACATACTCCAGGCCGTTGGGCTCCATCACGATGGTCGAACTGTAGGCGGCACGGCCGGAACTATCACTGATGCGGATCACGATGTCCTCGACCGTGTCGTAGGCCTGGTTGTTGATCGTGATCGTACCAGCGTTCAACTGCTCCGAGGTGATTTGCAGCATGCTGCTGGCCGGTTCGAGGTTCGACTTGAGCACGTCGATCGTGATCCAGTTGTTTGCCGCCGGCATCGGCACGCCGTTGCTATCGACGAGCGAGACGCTCATGGTGAACATCGACGGTGGTCCGACGTTGGCCGTCAAGGGCGTGACGATCTGGTACTGCGCTCCCTGTTCCACCTCGACGACAGCCATCTGCCCTTCGATATCGGTGTGATCGAGGGCCGAGGCGGCCAGCGTGACGAAGCCGGAATTGACCAGAAACAGCGGCATGATGATCTCGCCGTTGACCAGCGACTGATCGTTGTTCAGCGGGTTGGTCGGCGTGATCGAATTATCGTCGCTGGCGAGGTGCACGTGTTCGGAGCTGTTGTCGACCAGGTTGAAGAACTGATCGGTTGAACGGATACGCACGTCGAACTCGAGACTCGCCGTCTGCGGCGTCGGCGTACCGGTCTTGCCGTCGGCTTCGGGTCCGCCCGGCTGTGGTGTCTCACCCGGCAACAGCAGCATCAGGCGGTCGATTCCGGCCGCCGTGACGTTGATGGTACTGGTGTCGTTGATGGCGGGCTGGATCAGGTCGGCAACCGACAGATTGTGCGTCGTGGCCGTCTTGAAAAAGAGGTCGAAGTCCGAGCTGCCGTCGGGGTCGAGGGCCTGATCGTTGGCCGAAACCATCTGGAAGAAGCTGTCACTATCGAAATGTATTTGCGGCTGCGCCGGCACTGGATTCCAGAAAGCGTCGGTAGCGAATACGGTGGCAACGACGGGATCGCCCGCCTGCACCGGCAGCGGCGTACCGATCTTGCCCGGCGCGATCCCCGGCGTATGGGTCTCGCCCGGTAACAGGACGATCAGGTCCGCGTAATCCTGCGCGTCGGCGAAGACGTCGAACGTGTTGCTACTGTCGGTCTTGGCGTACGTCTCTTCCTGTACGAACAACCGTACATCGACGCCTTCACGCGTGATCTGGATCGGACCGCGCCAGACGCCCTGATAAACACCGGAGCCGAAGCCATCGCCCATGTCGACCGAGGTCGGCGTGAGGATACTGGTGCCGTGGCTGACCCACAGGGTAACGTTCTCGGAGTAGTGCTCGATATGGTTGTCGAAGATGTCGCGCGCGACGATAGTAACATTCGGCAACCACGAACCTGCCTGGTGGTCGGGAATCAGATCGAGCAGATCGGCCGGCGTCGGATTGGTGTGATTATTGACGCCGAGGTCGAAGTGGTCGATCACACCGGCGCGTACCGGAATCGTCGTGTATGCCCAGACACTCGAGCCGTTATCGTCGACCTGAATCGTCTGCTCGTTGGGATCAGCGAGGGTGATCAACGTCACCGCATAGTCACCGCTGTTGTCGTTGAGGGTCTGCGGATTGGCCGGCAACGCGGCGGCGGGGTCGCTGCTCGAGAAGTCCATGCTCATCGGCAGCGCCGGCGACGAGTCGCTGACCGGGTTCCAGTATTGATCGGTGGCGAGAACACGCACGTCGAACGGGACGCCGGCGTCCTGGGCGCTGGGCGCCCCGATCTTACCGTCGTCTTCGATCGTATCGAAGATGCCGGGATCGAGGGTCTCGCCCGGCGCTTCGACCACCATCCGCGCGAAAGGCGCCGGCGAGACGAGTACCTCGCTCGAAGCGTTGGGGTCGATGCCGCTCGAGACCGCGAGGAGGTGCTGGTGAGTGTCGGCCGAACGCAACACCGTCCGGATGTCTGCCGGGTTGGAGATGTTGACGATATTACCCGGATAGTCGGGCAGTTCGAAGTAACCCGACGGACAACTGAAAGTAACATTGCGGCTACCCGGCGACAGGTTGTTGTACCGGTCGACCGGACGGATCGTCATCCACGAGATCACCTGGCCCGCTTCGACGGCGTTGGGTACACCCATGTTGCCGCTGAAATTCTCGTCGTTCAGACCGAAGACCCAGGTCTCGCCGGGGAAGGTCATCAAGATCTTGTGGCACGGCCCCGAGTTCACCTGGAAGGATGGTGACAGCTCCTCGATACCAGAGTCGACAACGACCCTCACGCTGAAACCGCGCTTGGTCACCTGGACCAACGCGTCGAGGTAACCGTTCACAAACGTCGAATTGTTGGTCAAGATGTAGTCGGCGCTCTCGTCCGCGGCACCGATCCGCACCCGCAAGCTCACCTGACCGTTCAACGGGAAGACGTTACCGTTCGAATCGCGCGCGATGATGCGCATGTTGAACGGGATCGTCGTGACCTGGGCGTCGGCAGGATTCCAGACGGTCGGGTCGAATTCGAAATGGTCCAGGCCCTGCGGATTGATGACCAGATCGCTGCGATTGGTCGCACTGATCGGCCCCGACGCAGTGGCAACCAGCCAGTGGGTTCCGGACGTGATCAGAGTCACCGCATAGCCGGTCTCCGGATTGTCACCCATCCCGGCCGCCGGGGGCAGAACCACCCCGCCGCTGCCGTCGCTGCTGGTCCAGCTGATCGTCGGGAAAGGACCGCTTTCGACCGGGTTCCAGTGCTGGTCGGTGGCATAGACGGTGATACCGCCGAAGCTCGATCCAGAAGTCTGCGGGATCGGAGCACCACTCTTACCGGGGCTCACCCCTGGCGTGAGCTGCTCGCCCGGCAGCAACAGGATGACCTCGTCCAGCGGACCGGGGCGCAGCGGCGAGACGGTCGCAGTCCCACGGGCTGGATTGGCCTGTCCAGGATAGATGATGGTATTGGTAGCGGTCAGCTCGTTCTCGAGGGTCACCGGATCGGTGCCCCAGAAGACCACCGGTACCGTCGCCGAGCCGAGATTGAACAGTCCGCCCGAAACGTTCATGGTCGGACCGGTGTCGAAGTGCCCGATCAGAGCGGTAAGCACCAGGTCGTCACGGAAGTTGGCGACCGTGACGCCAGCCGCATCCAGCGCGGTGATCGTGACGGAGACCGCCTGGTCGACGAACTTGTCACCCGGCGGTATCGCGATACCGAAATGGTCGACGAAGTTGTAGCAATTGATCAACACGTCGCCGGCCGGTACCGACGCGTCGTCGGCGTCGTGCACACGCAAGCGCACCGGTTGACCGGCACCCAAGAACCGCACGTTGTCGAATTGGTGCTCGCCATTGGTCAAGTACGAGCTCGACGGTAAGACAGCCGCAACGTCCGGCGAAGTGAGCTGGGCGTTGATGAAGTCGGCGAAGATGTCCGTCGAACCGTCGGAGTTGACGGCGCGCACGTGCACGCTGAAGTCCGTCTCCACTGTCACAGCAGGGAAACCGTTGACGACGTGAGGGTTGACCACCGTTATTTCCAGGTGGTCGAACGCCTGTGCCGCCGTGGGCATCGCTGCAACGAGGACAAGGACCAGAACGCAGGTCGCTTTGCTGATCGATCGCTTCATCGGATACCGGTGCCTTGCTGTGGTTTTTTGCCTCGCCTCCGTAAAGGCGGGCTTGCAATCTGCGACGTCGCGCCCCGGAGAATCGTCCTAACTCCCTGATTCGACGTCCTTTCACGCATGTTAGCAGCCGTTGCCGCAAATCGCGTGCCATGGTCCATGCTTCCCGGTGACGGCACACGAGAGCCGCGGATTCCCGGACGTATCGTCCCGGGCGCCGGCGTGATCGATCGTGAAGAATGAGAAACCGAGGTGTGGTTTGATCCTGGCTATCGCCGTCTGATCCTGGCTATCGCCGCTGCGCTAGTTGCACGCGTCGTGACAGAAGCACGCGCTGCTCGGCCAGGACGTAATCGCGGATGGTCTCCATGACACAGCGATCGTCGTCGTCGAGGATCAGGAACTCCAGTCCGACGTCGTCCTGCCACCGGTCGTGTTCGAACATCACGGTGGTCATCCGTCGGACTTCGCCGGAAACCTCGAACCCCTCGGCATGTTCGGGAAAAATAAAGCGGCAGCGGACGCAGTCTCCCGGTACGAGCCAGCTGCGTAGCTCGTCCAGTCGGGCGACCAGTCGCACGCCCGAGAAACTGATATCGGCCACGTCGACGTGCACGACCTGCTCGCGCTCGGTCTCCGGTGACGATGTCGCGTCGTCATCACGCTGTGGTTGTCGGATCAGCTCGGCGCGGACCACCGCCCGCGGTTCGATGCGATAATTGCGCCGGCGCTGGTCCGCGACCAGTCGCTCGGGCAGTGTGAACAGATGACACGGCAACGCGACACCGGTGAGCAGGTCGATCTGATCCGGTCCGGCGTACGAAGTCTCGAACACGAAAGTGCTGCCGCCGACAGTACAATGGCCGGTAACGACATCCCCGAGTCGCAACGGCGGCGCCGGGTCGCGCGGCGGAAACATGACGATCTTCAACAACTGGCGCTCTTCGACACTAGTCTGCTGCCAGAGCAGGCCGTTGTAGACACGGATCTCTGTATCATCGGTAGCAACCTCGAGCTGGATATCGGTCTCGAGTTCGCTCAGGCAGTGTATGGCTCCTGGCACACCGTCGGCGGCGGTCAATTCTTCGCGTTTGCGGAAGTCGTGGGGCAAATTCGCGTTGATAAGACTGGTTTCGAAATCACTTTTCTTGGCCGCTTCGATCTCACCGCGCGACGCGAGCTCACCGACGACGTACAGCGACCCGACATCGCTCTCGAAGCGAACGACAAAGGTGCGCACACCGCGGGTGATCACCGTATTGCTCTGCGGCCCGAGCGGGTGTACGGCTCCAGTGGGCTGTTGCACCGGCATACCGTCGAGTAGTGCGGCCAGGAGATCGTCGCACAGCAGACCGAAAGCGGTCTGCTCCGGCGGCTGGTCCGCGGAGGACGGACCGGCGGCTAGTTCACCGTCGGCACCGACGTAAACCTGACCGACGGTACCATTGCTCACGCGCAAGAGTGCCAGTCGGGGGAACATCAACTGACGCGATCGCAACGGCCTGACCGTTATCTCCGACGAGTCGTATCCCGCGCGGCGTAACGCTGCACCGCCGCTCTCGACGAGAACTCTGAGGGTTTCGCGTAACATAGCCCGGTTCGACCTCCGTGATCAGACTGCACGTACGAGCCCGAAGCATCTCCTCGCATATCGGACAGGAGTGTCCTCGCTTGACCTCGATTTTGCGTGGCCGAACCGCGCGGCGACCGCTATGCTGCGCCGAAGGCGGCGGCAATCGGCCGCCGCCCCATGCGATCCCGACGGACCGGGACCCAACGTCTGTGACCCCTATGGCTCGTGACACTCATAAACAGACCGCTGCGTCGGCAGGTAGCCCGTATCCCCTAGGGGCCACGGCTACGCCGGACGGCGTCGGCTTCGCTGTCTTCTCGCGCCACGCCACCGAGGTAACGCTGCTACTCTATGACCGGCCCGATGCCGAGCAACCGGTCCAGCAGATCCGCCTCGATCGAGACGGTAATCGGACCGGCGACTACTGGCACGTGCGGCTGCGCGGCATCGGGCCAGGACAGGTTTACGCCTATCGAGTTGCCGGGCCACGCGACAGCAAAGCAGGCCACCGCTTCGATCCGCAGAAGGTTTTACTAGACCCCTACGCACGCGCGGTGGTCGGCCTCGACCGTTACCAACGCGAGGCCGCGCAACGGCCGGGCGACAACGGGCCGGTCGCTCTACGGGGCGTCGTCACCGGTGGCGACGATTTCGATTGGGAGGGTGATCGTCCGCTACCGCCGAGCGCCGGCCGCGAGCTGATCTACGAGCTGCACGTAAGCGGTTTCACGGCCGCGCCAGACTCACAGGTAACACCGCAACTGCGGGGAACCTACGCCGGGTTGATCGAGAAGATCCCCTATTTGCAGGAACTCGGTATCACCGCCGTCGAGCTGCTCCCGGTGCAGTGCTTCGACCCACAGGACGCCCCCCGCGGTCGCGAGAATTACTGGGGTTACAGCCCCGTCTCGTTCTTCGCACCGCACCCCGCGTACGCCGCCGACGCGAGTGCTCTCGGTCCACTGAACGAATTCCGCAAGCTGGTCAAGGCGCTGCACCGCGCGGATATCCGTATCATCCTCGACGTCGTTTACAACCACACTGCCGAAGGTGGCGACGACGGTCCGGTACTGAGCTGGCGCGGTTTCGACAGTGCCGTCTATTACCACCTCGATGCCCAGGGGCGCGACCGCAATTTCAGCGGGTGTGGTAACGCGCTCGACGCTAGCGACCCGGTGGCCGCGCGCCTGATCCTCGACTCGGTGCGATACTGGGTGCGCGAGATGCACGTCGACGGGTTCCGCTTCGACCTG
>JAUVBS010000112.1 GCA_030591105.1 bacterium
GGTGGTGGCGTGGTGCCAGATCTCGAACTGGTCGGCGCCAAGGGGTGGAATGACAGCGAGATACAGAGCAAGCTACAGGGACTACTCGAAACTGGCAAAGTGCGCGTGGTCGATTACCTTGATGCAGACCAGTTGGCCGATCGTTTCGGCGCAGCACGCGCTTTGCTGTTTCCATCACTTCATGAGGGGTTCGGTTTTCCGATCCTCGAGGCGATGGCTGCGGGAACACCGGTGCTGACATCCGATCGGAGTTCCATGGCCGAGGTTGCTGGCGATGCGGCACTTCTGGTCGATCCGACCAGTGTGGAATCGATCGCTGCCGGTCTGGAACGTTTGATCTGCGAGCCCGATCTACTGGCCGACCTTGCGGCCAGAGGCAAGCGCAGGGTCGAACGCTGGAGTTGGCAGCATACGGCCGAGGCGACGGTTGCGGTATATCGGCGCTTGCTGAAGTGCGATCGAGCGGGCAATAATAACAATTGATGCCCAGCCGGGAATGGACTAGCTTCCGGGCGCTGCTGATGTTGCCAGAACCTCGAAGGAGCGGGTGAAGCGACTTGGACGGATTCACAGACAGATCGCTGGTGGTCCTGATTGCATGCGCCGGGGCCTTTGTCATGTCGTGGCTGGTACAGCCTCATTTTCGCAACCTCGGTTTCTTGACGAACATCGTCGATCATCCCGGATACCGTCGTCCCCATCGTGAACCGGTGCCGCGGACCGGTGGCATGGCCATTTTCATCTCTTTCTTCTGCGCGCTGTTCTTTCTCGAGCGGGTCGTGTTGAAGACACCGCTGCCGTGGCAATGGCTCGCCATCCTCGGCGGTGCGGGCTTGGCGATCCTGGCTCTTGGCGTCGGCGACGACCGCTTCGGGATCCACGCGGAGAAAAAACTCTACGGCCAGATCGTGGTGATCATGGGTCTGATGTTGTTCGATCAGCGGCTCGATAGTGTGGTCCTACCGCTGATCGGTACGGTTCAGCTCGGCGGTTGGGCGTGGCCGATCACGCTGTTCTGGTATCTCGGTTTCATCAACTCGATGAATCTGATCGACGGTTTGGATGGTCTCGCCAGTGGGCTCAGTATCCTCGGCTCGCTCACGTTGATCGTGGTGTCGTGGGCGGTCCAGGAGCACTACACGATGCTGTTCGCGGCTACCCTGTGCGGGGCGACGATCGCGTTCTTCTACTGGAACATCAGCGATCGCAAGATCTTTCTCGGCGACTCCGGTAGCATGTGGATGGGGTTGGTGATCGGTAGCCTGCTGCTCAATCTCAGCCAGCAGGTCGGCGTCAGCCTGTTGCTTCTGCTCGCGCCGATGGTCGTGCCGATCTGGGACACGGCGACCACCATCGTCCGGCGCTATCGCAACCGCGTATCGATTTTCCAGGCCGACGACTATCATCTTCATCACCGGATGATCCGGCTCGGTTTCACCCCGCGCGCGGCCGTACTTTGCCTGCTGCTGATCACCGCGGGTACGTGTCTATTTGCCCTGAGCGATTTTCTCGGTCTGCCCTGGCTCGGTCTGCCGGCGCTCGGTTGCTGGCTCTGGGCAGCGCAGCTGGGAGCCCTGCAACACATGCGCAATCGCAGGGTGGGGCTGGACATCTTCACCGAAATCAACTACGCGCTCGGGTTGGACAATCGTCTCGATGATCTGAACGGGTTGCACGGACGCCACGTGGCCGAAGTCATCGACCTGCACGCCGAGCGGCAACACCAGGTTTCGGGACGGCAGCCGCTCGAAACCGGCAGTAGCGCCATGGGTGCGGTCGTGGCCCATCCCGCCTCGGCGGCGGCACGCGCCAGGGCGAGCGATGCGGCCCTGGAGGAAACCGGCGAGGATGCCGTTTACTCCCCTTCCGAAGACGTTTCTTGACGACTTGGCCCGTTGGCGCCGAGGACGCGTCGTGGAGCTGGGTTGTGGGGACGGACTGTTGACCGAGCAGCTGCGTGACCGCGGCGTCGATCCCATCACCATCGACCGCATGCCACCGACCGCCGGCACCATCGCCGCCGTCGTCGGTGACGCCATCGAGCTGCCGCTGTGCCGTGAGCAAATCGATCTGGTCGTCGCCGGGAATCTGTTGCGGCAAATGTGGCCATTGCCGGAAGGTGCGCCGGTACCGGACGGTTGGCGCGACGCTCTGGCGCCCGCGGGATGTCTCTACGTGTTCGAGGATGAGCCGCTGTCGGAACCGCCTGCGGCGCGGCACTACCGCGACTTGCAGGCATTTTTAGCACGTTTGTTGCCGGAGACCCGCCGACCGTTGTTGCCTCTGGCGACCTTTCGCCGTGCCTGCGCAGGCAGCCCTGGCGCCGCCGGCTGGTCGTTCGGCCTGGTGGACAACGGCTGGCCGGTCGACCGGCAGGATGTGTTAGTCTGGCTCGCGCGGCCGGACCTGTGTGCTGGGCAGGAAGCTGCGCGCCTGGTCGCTGCCATTGCTGCCGATGGTTGCAGTTACGGACGCTTCTGGTGGGCACGCTGGAGTGGGGAGGATCTGCCGCGGTGAGATCACGATACCGATGGATCGGTCTGGTTCTGCTCGGGGGTATGCTTGGCGGCGGGTTTGTCGCGGCGTTGCTCGGCAATCGGGCGAGCGCGGTGGACTGGACCCGGGCCCGGGCCGTGGTGTTCGAGAGCGACGACTGGGGGTTGTGCGGCTTCCTGCCCGATCACGATACCCTGGTTGCTTTCGGTACCACCATGCCGCAAGAGTCCCGCTACCCGCCGGTGTACGGAGGTTCGACCCTCGAGGACAGCACAGCGGTGGCCGATCTCTGTGGCGTTCTGGTTGCGCACCACGGTCGGGACGGAATGCCGGCGGTGTTGCAGCCGAACTATATCGTTGCCGCGTTAGCTTGCGAGCCGTTGGCCGGAGCTGAAGAGTACGGCGGCCGTCTCTTGGCGCGGCTCGACCAGCAGTACGGCTGGTTCCGCTTCGAGCTTCCGTATCTGCCGCGTCTGTACGCGCGGCGCGGTCTGCTGCCGGCCATGCGGGCAGGGATTCAGGCAGGGGTATGGTACCCCGAATTCCACGGCAACTATCACTACGATCCCCAACGGCGTCGCGACGCTGTCGCCGCCGACCCGATCGCACGCGAGGCTGCCTGCCACGGGGTGCTTCCTTTCCCGGGTGACAGCAAGGCTTGGGAGTTGGGCCCGTGGCGAGACAGCGCCGACTTGATGCAGGAACTCGATGCGGCGCTGGCCGTATTTGACGATCTGTTCGCGCGTCGTCCGGCGTCGGTGATCGCTCCGGATTACACCTGGGGTGACCGGTGCGAGCAGATGTGGAGCCGACGCGGTCTGACCGTCATCCAGGCCAAGCGAGAGCAGCGGCACCCGCGTTACGCTGGTGGCCGTCCCCTGGCGCGGGCGCGCAAGCTAGTCGCCCGCACGGGTGACCGTCTGCGGCACCGCGGGCGCGTGTACCTCGAACGTAATTGTCGTCTCGAACCGGTACAGACACTCGATACCGTCGCCGTGGTCGCGGACTGTCTGGGGCAGATCCGTAAAGCTTGGCGCTCCGGTGAGCCGGCGGTGGTCGAGACCCATCGGATCAACTACGTCCACCTGGACGAGGCGGTCCGCCGGGACGGGCTGGGGGCGCTCGCGAGTGTGCTCGCCTCGCTGCAGCAAGGTACCGAAGGTCTACCGCTCTACTTGACTGATAGCGAACTGGCACAGCTCGACCGCAGGGGTACCAGCTGGTGCGTCCGCGGTCCGCGGATCGTTATTCGCAATCTGAGCCGGAGCCGCCGGGTGATCGTCATACCGCGCGCCGCGTTCGATCTAGCGGGTGCACCTCGTGAGGCGGACATCGCAGCCGGACCGGTACTGGTGGCGATCCCACCGGGGCAGAGCCACGTGCTCGGTCCGTGGTAGCTGCGATTGACCAACGCAATAACCTGTGTTATAATGTTATTCTCCAAGCAATGGTGAACCACCTTCCTGGAACTGGACCTTTGTCCGGCTCCAATCTGGAGGCCTCGCGGGTAAACCTGGTTAATGCACCGTCCGGGCCGGCGTCAGACGCCGGCACAAGCTTATTAGCAACGACGGCTCCCCTGGAGCACCCGAGGCGTCTGGTCTCAAGTTAGCAACCTGATCAGCAATGGAATCGGTGTTTTCGCACACCGGTTGCTTTATTCATACCGTGGAGGAAGTTCATGCGCGTCGATCGATGTCTGCCAGTTGTCGTCGCAGTCGTTCTTGCCCTGACCGTGGTCGGTTGGCACGCTCCGACGGGGGCCGCTGACGGTAACGCGGTCATTTACGAAGGGGAACTCGCCGCCACTGCCTTGACCTGGCAAAGTGTTCCCGACGGAACGATACGGCCGCAGCTACCGGGCGCCCGTTACCTACAGGAAACCGGCTTACCGGATCTGCCATGTCTGGACCTGGTACTGCTGGTTCCGCTCGATGCAGCGATCGCCCGGGTCGTGGTTGAGCCGTTGGCGACTCACCGGCTCGAGGTGCCCGGCCGTTTGGCCGTGGCGCAGCCTGTGGTCAGTGACAGCGGCGACGCCGTGGAGCATCGGCGCCTCGACGCGACGGCGGACCAGTTTCCGGCTGTATGGGGTGAAGATGGCCGTTCGCAGATCTGGCGCGGTTACCGGCTGGTGAGCGTGCGCGTTTTTCCGGTCCGTGCGTTGCGAGGGGCCGACGGCTCTTACGCGAGCGTCGACGTCCTCGATCGCTACCGCATACGAGTAGTGCCGGCCGAGCAAGCGTCCGATTTCGACGCCGCCGTGCGCGAGCGGCGGGTGCTCGGTGAGCGGAACGATAGCGAGGCCACGCTGCGGCGGATGGTCGCCAATCCCGAGGCGCTGGTGGGGTACCTGCGGGCCGACGGGATCGACGTGCCGGATCCGCACGGTTTCCAGCCCACACGGACACCGAGCTTGGCCGGCAGCGCCGTCAGCTATGTGATCATCACCGACGAGGCGATGGCCGGGGAGTTCACCCGTCTCGCCGCGCACAAGACTGCCCTCGGCATACCGACGGTGGTCGTGACCCGCGAGTGGATCGCCGCGAACTTCCGTAACGGATCGGACATCCAAGAAACCCTGCGTATGTTTATCCGCGAGGCCTACCAGAAGTGGGGGACCGAATATGTTCTGCTCGGCGGCGACAGCGACGTACTGCCACCGCGCTATGTGACCAGCGATTTCTATCCAGCCAACGGTACCACCGACATCCCGGCGGATCTCTATTTTGCCTGCCTCGACGGTAACTGGAATGCGAACGCCAACGCATATTACGGCGATCCATACATCGACGAGGAAAACCTCGGTGACGAAGCCGACTTCGCCGAGGAGGTGTACATCGGTCGTGCGGCGGTGGTCGGTGCCGAGGCTGCCGCAGTGTTCGTCGACAAAGTCATCACCTACGAAACGACACCCGCTGAAGTCGGTTGGACCAACCGTGCCCTGTTCGCCGCGGAGGTGATTTTTCCTTCGACTTACCCCGATCCCGATTACATCTATCTCGATGGTGCTCGCTACGCCGATCAGACCGTAGAGGACTTCATCATCCCGTGCACCGACATGGAATACATGCGGATGTACGAGACCGACGAGTTGTATCAGTGGGATGCTCCGTTGACCCGCGCCGCGTTGATCGACACCCTCAATCTTGGCCACTACGGGATCGTCAACCAGATCGGCCACGGCTATTACTTCAACATGTCGGTCGCCGACGCGAATTTCATGACCACCGATGCCGACGCTTTGGTCAACGGCGACCATCTGTTCATGATCTACGCCATGAACTGTTCGTCCGGCGCTTTCGATTACTCCTGCCTACTCGAACGATTCGTGCAGAATCCCAACGGTGGCTCGGTGGTGTCGATCGGCGCGGCCCGCGCCGCCTTCCCCAACAACTCCAATTACTACCAGCAGGAGTTCTGGCGGGTGCTCTACTGCGAAAGTCAAACCCGTGTCGGCCAAACCCTGGCTCTCAGCCGTGCGCCGTATCTCGCGTCGACGCCTTACAACTACACTCATCGCTGGACTTATTTGAACTACACGCTGCTCGGCGACCCGACCCTGTCTATCTGGACCGGCCGCCTCGACAGCCTGACGGTGACCGCGCCGGCCACCATCGACGCCGGCGAGCAGGTTGTCATGATTCAGGCGACTGCTGGAGGGTCCCCGGTGCGCGGTGCGCTCATCTGTCTGAGCAAAGAAGGCGACGACTACGCCTTCGCGGTGACCGGCCAGGACGGCAGCGTCGCGCTGCCGTTTACTCCGACCAGCAGCGGCGAAGCGCTGGTGACGATCACCGGTACCAATCTCGAGCTGACGACGCAGACGATAACGGTCAACGCCGGAGCCAGTTACGTAGCGCTCGCTGGTGTGACGATCCAGGACGAAACGGGCCCGGAGACGTTCGGCAACGGCAACGGCGAGGCGGAGGCTGGCGAAACGATCGCTCTGGCCTTCGAGGTGCGTGATACCGGTGGTGACGGCGCGATCGGCTGCACCGCCTATCTCAGTACCGCCGCGGCGGGTGTTTCCGTGTTGACCGATGTCGTTGATGTGGGAGATGTCCCGCCTGGCGGAACCCAACCCGGAGTGAACCCGTTCGTCGTTGCCTTCGATACCGACCTGATGGATGGCACGGTCGTCGAGTTCGATTTCTTGGTCCGTGACGTGGGGGACATTTATTACCAGAGCGAGTGGACGTTGGTTGTCAAGGCTCCCGAAGCCGAGGCGGTCGAGCTGGTCTGGTCGGATGCGGAATATGGAAACGGCGATGAAGAGCTGGATGATAACGAGCGGATAACGCTGACGCTGTCCGTGAAGAATTTCGGAGCTGGAACC
>JAUVBS010000309.1 GCA_030591105.1 bacterium
CATCCCCTTCCGTATCTCGGCCGTCCCACTGCAAGATCTTCGGTCCGCCCGACGGGAACTGTTGCCGAACCTGCTTGATCCGGTGCCCGCCGAGGGTATAGATGTCCCAGCTCACATCCATCGGATCGCTCAATTCGAAAACCAGTCGGCACGGCCCGCTGGTCGGGTTAGGGAAAACCGCCACGTCGGCGATTCCGGTCACGCCCTCCGGTACCACCTGAAAGGTGAGCGTATCGCTGCCGGCGTTGCCGAGCAGGTCGGTCGCATGCAAGGACACCTTGTGCTCACCCATCTCCAGATCCGCCGGTAGCGGAAAACCGACCGAGCCGCGCTCGTAGCTGCCCGGGTCGAACTGAAAAGACTCGGAAACGTCGGTTGATAAGCCCGAATCGTCCAGTTCGAGCAATACACTGTTACCCGCCGTGCTGCCTTGGATCGAAATGCCGCTGGTATCGGTTACCGTGGCGGTCATCAGAGATCCGGGACGAACCCGTACCCGTCCATCGCCGAAAGCGAGATCGATGGCCGGCCCGCTGATGTCGTCGACCGGACCGGTGGCCTGCCGCACCACCGGTACGCTCGCGACGCAGGCGCGGGCACCCTCGGCGGTTTGCAGCACCAAACGCAGTCGGCCAGCTTCTCCCGCTCGCAATTGCACCGGTACCTTGAACGGGATGGTGAGCTGGTCCGCCGTCGTCGGCCCGTTACCGCGGAAGACGCGTGCTCCCAACTCCGCGTAGGTATAGCTGCTGTAATATTGCACGTCGATTGCCGACTCCTGAACGTGTAGATCGTAGGTCACGTCGCTGCCGGGTACGATACCTTGGCCGGCGAGATCGACCACCGCCTGCTGACGGACTCCCGAACGCAGGGTATCGACGGAAGCCACCGCAAATTCCATGTCGTCCACCGGATGCGGCAAGTGGATCGCCGGATCACCCAATACGCTATAACGCTGACTATTGCTCATGTTGGGGTAGCTGAAGTTGTAGGTGTTGGCGATATCGGCCTTCGCCAGCATCAGCGCCGTACCGAGGGAACTGGTAACATCGACGTGCCGGCGATCGAACAGATTTTCATAAAAGAAGTTCGATAGATAGTTGTTGTAAGTGATGATGCTGATCTGGCTCGCGGTGATCGAACCGATACCGCCTCCGTCAGGTTGTAGCACCATGACCTCGGCCATACTCTGACGGAACGGGCTGGCGTAGATACCGACGTCGCAACTGAACGCCACGAACACCGGTCGCTGTTGACCGTTGGTCAGACCGTATATGTCGCTGGTCAAGAAGACCTGCTCGTCGGCCAGGATATCTTGGCCACCGTGACCGATGTAGTGATAGATCGTCGTCCCGTCGTTCAAAGCGAGGTTGATATCGGTTCGCGCCGCCGGCTTGTATGTGCCGCCGGGAACCGCATCGTAAGCGACGAGATAGACCTTACGGACGTCCAGAGACTCGGGGACGTACAGGTTCGTCAGCTTCTCCGCTTGCCAGGTATGTTGGTACTGGCCGGAGTGCGACGGCCCGGACAGGTCGTCCGCTACCATCAATACCCGGTTGCTCCAGATATCGGTATCCGGGTTCTCGGTGTAATCCGCACAACGCGCGACGAACGCATCCGCCACGGCGGCAGTGCGTACCGGTAAGCGCCCCTGTGCCAGGTCGGGGATGTCGAGGGTGCCCGGTGGCGGCGTGTCGAACGACACCGTCCCGTCGTCGGTGGAGTGTGGATGATCGAAGTAGGTCAAGTACGGATTCTGCGGGAACGTGGTCCGCATCTCCGTCGGGACGAAGTCATAGAGCTGTGAATCAGGGTCGTGATCCATGTAGTTGCGATAGTCCCAGCTAGCATCACCGAGGAAGCAGACGTAACGCAACCGCTGGCCGCCCTGCGTGAAGATCCGCCGCAGATAGTGGCGGATCGCGTAGAGATCCTTTTGACCACCGGAGAAATTGTCGTAGATCTGTTGCTGATTCACCGCCACGGCCGACGGATTGTCGATGCCCGGTAGCGTGCGCGAGCGCAACTCCGCGAGTTGCTGGGCCGCTGCGGTGAACCGCTCGTCGTAAACGACCACGTAATCCACGGCGGGAATGTCAGAGCGTAGCGACACCGGACTGAGCCGTTCGCCGTACTCGACATCACGTAGATCCGATTCGACGAACGCCAGAAAATGGCGGTCGTCGTCGGGTTGGCGAACCAGGCCGGCGGTCAGTGTCGATTGCGGCTGGGTTGTCTGCTCGCCGACGACGGCGACCACCGAGTCGGGCCGCGAAACATCCCACAACGTGACCGGTTCGTCACTGCGCAGATAAATCGTCAGGTCGATGGGATGGTCGGCGCTCGGCACCTGATCACCCCAATGAATCACGGGGTAGGCACCGTTCCAGGTACGCATGTCCGACGGCGTCCAGAAGAGTACGTCGAAGGCGTCGACGACCAGCGGCCAGACCGCATCCGATCCGGCCCCTTTTTCGAAGTTCAAAACGTTGTTACCGGAACGAATGTCACCCGACACGCCGACCAGTCTCACCCGCAGACTGTCCTCCATGTCGATCGGCCGGAGGGTATCGGTCACGGTGCCGACGATATCGTCGTTCAGACGAGCTCGCGCGATGTACTTATCGAAATGGTAGTGCGTCCCCGCCCGCTCACGGGGCGGCTTGCAGCGGTAATCGATGACGAACATCGCGTCCTCACCCGGCACCGCTTCGGGTATCCAGAAGGGGAATGGCCGTAGACCGGTGATGGTGTTATCCCAGGCCCAGTTGTCCTCGAACAGACCGTACGAGTCGAGGAAGTTGCTCTCCTCGTGGTGACGCGCCAGATGCCGGTCCACCCGCTCGCCCCCCAGCGGAGGCGCCGCCAGCGTCGGCATACGACGGGCCGCACCGGGTAACGGTGACGGATCGGCGTACCCTTCCCAGGTCAACCAGTAAGTGGCCGCGTCGGCGTACGGATGGTCGTAATGGTCGAGCCGGTTGGCCCGGCCCGGCTCGAAACGATCGAGCCAAGCGTCGGGGCCGATACCGTAGAAGAGAAAGGAATCGGTCAGATTGATTTCCCCGTCGTCTCCACCACGTAACGTGATCGCGACCTCGTTGAGTCCGAGCCGCGCGACCTGCAGGCTATCGGGATACTCGGGGTCGTCGTCAATGGCCAGGTTACCACCGCGATACAGACGTAGCTTGGCCGGGTCGACCTGATCCAGCGGTACGCCCATTTGTTCCAGCTCGCTCCCGGTCACCCGATAAGCTCGGGTTCGGCTGAGCGTCAGCTTGACCCAGTTGTCGGTCAGCGCAAACCAGTCGGGCAATTCGAATCGTGCACTCTTGGTGAGGCGCTCCTCGCGTCGCGCCGATCCGAGCGACAGCATGCTGTACAGACGGCGGTTGATCAAAGCCGATGGCACCATTTCTCGCTCGCTGTCCAGTTCGTCAGGACCGACCAACGCCAGTTTGTCCCGTTCCTGACCGACCGCCTGGTGCTGTAGTTCGAGTATGACCTCCGCTACGATGCCGCCCGCGGCCGTCGCGGCGATCTGCACGGCGGCCAACGGTACGCCGCGAAAAATTGCCGGCGCCCGCACCGTCACCAAGTCGGCCAGCGCCAGCGCCCGTTCCGGTTCGCGATGCCAGGTTCCAG
>JAUVBS010000482.1 GCA_030591105.1 bacterium
ACTGTACATCATCGACGTGACCGATCCCAATGCATTGCTCCGAGCCGGTATCGTCGATACCCCGGGTTTTGCCCTCGGTGTCGCGGTTAACGGCACACTCGCCTACGTTGCTGACGACGGTGATGGTCTGCGCGTGATCGACGTGTCCGATCCGGCCATACCTTTCGAAATCGGTTCATGCGAGGGCTACGCTCTGGACGTCGCGGTCAGCGGTGACTTTGCCTACGTGGTTAGCGGTGGCGGTATGCAGCTGATCGACGTGACCGACCCTACTCAGCCGTTCGACGCCGGTACCTATGCCACCGCCGGCTGGGCCCGCGGTATCGCCGTGAGCGGCGGTGTCGCGGTGGTGGCCGATACCGAAGACGGAATCTGGATCCTGCGCAACGATCTCTTCACGCCGACCGCAGTGACAACCCCAGCCTTGGCCACGCGCTTCGTGACCGCTTACCCCAACCCGTTCAACCCGCGCACGACGCTCCGCTTCACCCTTGCGCAGGCCGGCTCGGTCCGTCTGTCGATCCACGATGTGACCGGCCGTCGCCTGGCGGTTTTGCTCGACGGTTCACTACCGCAAGGAACGCACGAGACGATCTGGACCGGCACCGACCGAGGCGGTCGTCCACTGCCAAGCGGTGTCTACCTGGCGTTGATCGAAGCCGCCGGCGTCAGCCATGCGCAGCGGTTGGTGCTGGTTCGTTGATCGCCGCGGGAGATACTGGTTCTCACCGCGTTAACTGATGTTCCAGCTCGCGTAGGATGGCGAGATCGGATCGCGCGCCGGCGAAATCGCCGCGGTCGAGGCGGTAGTTGGCGCGATTCAGGTAGGCGTGCGTGAAGCGGGGGTCGAGGGCGATGGCCCGGTCGAAGTGGGTTAGAGCCAGGTCTGTCGCGCCGCTGCGAGCAAGGATCAAACCCTCGAGGTTATGCGCGTCGGGAAAGTCCGGCAGCAGTACGAGCGCTTGCTCGACCGCGGCCTGCGCGGTGCGGTACTCCTTGCGCGCGCTGAGAACCTGACTCACTCGGTAGAATGCGATGGCGGCCACCTCTTGCCGGTCCAGATCACGCAAGTAGACGCCCTGCTGCACCGCCTCGGCGGCGGGTTGCTTCCACGCGAGGTAGAAGGCGTCGTCGCGAAGATCCGGAACCGTGGCTTCCCAGTTGAGATGACCACCATCGACATCGAGCCAGCGCAGCGCCACATGACCGGGCAGACCAATCGCCGCCAGTGGCAGACCGAGCCGCTCGGCTACGCCGAGATAGAACCACGTGTACATGGCGCAATCGAAACGGCGTTCGATCAAGCCCTGGCACAGCGGACGGCCTTTGGCACCGCTGCTACCCAAGTTACTCTCACCATAGGTGATCCCGGCCTCGGCCAAGACGCTGTGGATCGCCAGCAAGACCGCCAACGGCCGCTGGCTGCCGGGCTCACCGCCAGCGCGCACACGCTGCTCCGCCGCAGCGAGCAGCTGTACCAGTAGAGCGGTGCCATCGGATACACGCACGGTTTTCCCCGAGCGGGCCGCGAACTGCTCGCCGAGCCACTGCCGCTCGACGTCCAAAACGAGCAGAGCCAGGTTACGCGACCAGTCGAGCAGCGGCTGCGCGGTGCCAGGCGTGCCGACCGTACCGCCGGAGACCGCCGACGGCAGGACCAACGCCAGCACGAGCAGGATCGTGGCGACCGAACCGACCGAACCGGCCGAACCGACTGACGATGGGCGCTGACTGACGGACGACACGGAGTGCCCTCTTTCTATCTCGTTGCAGATATATCAGTTGCGCGGATAATCGGCCAAAAACAATGCAGGGGCCCTAGGCCCCTTCGATATTGCGCAACTCGTTTCTCATGATTGAGTATACCACACAATAGTGGCTTATTGTTCGAATAATTGCCTGATAGTTACCTATAGTGCCTTATGTTGTGCCTGGGAAAATACGTCTGCGCTGTGTTGCGGATAAGACCCCCCGGGGGGCCTTCGCAGCACCTGTAGCCAGCATCCGCGATGGCCGCTCATTGTTACGATCGTCGCCCTTCTTGCACGCCCCCCCGTCCGCCTGGTATGATTATGGTTGGTATATGTGAATTCTCCGGGTTGGCGGGCGCGTGTGACCACGC
>JAUVBS010000082.1 GCA_030591105.1 bacterium
CGATCGTCGAGGTCGAACACGCGGCTCAACCAACCGCCGTAGAAGCGATAGGCAAGCCAGAAGAGGACGACCACTGCGCTGAGAATGCCGGCCAGCATGCACGGCCCTTCGCTACCTGGTCCGAAAATATCGTCGTATCCGCCGTCCGTTTCAACGGCCTCGTTCGGCCGTGACGTCGATGCGCGACGGCGAAACGACCTCGACCTGCAGAATGCCCTGGACGAACGGGCGGGTCATTACGGCTCCGGTTTTTTGCACTGGACCGGTGGGGGCGGCGAGCCAGCGGAGCGATCGCGTGACGTCGCGCACCGCCGGGCCCTGCCGACGACGCTGGGCCTCGACGCAGCCGTCGAAAAGGGCTGCCACGTGACCCAGTTGGCCCTCGCTGAACCGATCCTCGATCATCACGGCGCCGACTCCGTTGCGGTAACGTGGCCGGGTCAGCGTCCATAACGAAGGCCGGCGATCGGGGTCGAGAGCACCCGCGAAATTCACGTCGTGGGTACCGAAGTGCCACATGGGAAATCCCTCGATGTAAACACCGTCGACCAGAGCAGCCAGCTCGTCGTCGGTATAGCAGAGCCGTCCGTTGGGAATCAGGAGGAACCCGCCCGGACGTGGCGGTAGCGCGGCGCGCAATTCGCTGACGAAAGCGACGAAGGCGTCGTGCAAAGCGCGCTGCTCGTCCTCGTCGTCCCAGTGGCCGATACCGTCCTGGTCGAGATCCATATCGCCGTGTTCCATTTCCCGATAGATGTCACTCTGGTGGACCTTCAGATCGGGCATCGGCACCGTCAGGAAATCGAGAAAGAACCAGTCGACCGCGCCGAGGAATTCCGGACGTGTATTGAGTTCGATGATCGCTGCTCGGGCCTCGGGGATCAAGATGTTGACGCAGTAATCGTTCTTGAAGATCGCCGCAGTATCGGGCTCGCCGGTGGCCGGATCGAGGCCGTTGGTCCTGGCGAGGTAAGGCGTCACGGCCCGATAGAATTCGTACGACCACGAGCCCGGTTTGCTGCCGGCCTCCACCTGGCGCACGATCCAGCGGCCGACGGCCATGACGTTGAGATAGCTCCCGATCCGCAGATCGGCGTTGCGTGCGTGCAAGCTGTCCACCGCATCGGCCATCCGGGATGTGTTCCAGGCGGTCTCCGCCAACAGGATGTAGTCGTAGTTCGCCTTGTCGTCGAACCAGTCGGTATCCGGATGGGGCGGGTTGCCTAACTTGATATAACAGGCTTCGAGCCCGTCGTGCGCCGGCTCCGCCACCGGTTGAGCCCGTAGCGCGCCCATCGCCAGACCGCCGCCGCCGAGACACACCCAGAAAGTTACGACCATCTGCCAACGAGACACGGCCACAATTCCTTCATCGATTAGAGTTAATCGGACGCGGCTTATCGACCTTACCGCAAGACAGCGATCTGCCAGCAGTTTACATTAGCTTATCTTACGCAGCTACCAGGAGGGAAGCCCCGATGACCGTAAGCCACCGCAGCTATCGTCACCACGGTCTTGGCGCCGCGGCCACGGACCGCTGCGGCGCCTGCGTCCTCGCGGTATCAACGGCGGTAGCCACGGCGATGACAAAACTGCTGATGCCAGCGCTGCTGGCACTGGCGCTGTTGTCGGTGACGGGTGGGCCGACCGCCGCGGCAGACACGGCAGAACGACCGGTAGCGTCCTCACCAGAAGACCGACTGACACTGATCCGCACTCTGAACCGTCAGCTGGCTGCCGGCCGGACCGACTCCGCCCTGACCACCTGCCAGCACTACCTGACCCTCTATCCGGGTGATCCGGGTATGCGGTACAACCTGGCTTGTCTGGAGGAGTCCTCAGGACACCGCGCCGGGGCATGGCCGGCGCTGACCGAAGCGATCGCCGACGGCTTCGACGACTTTCACCGTATCACGGCTGACTCTGATTTGACCGATCTGATCACCACCCCCCGTTTCCGCGAATTGCGCGCGGCACGCGAGGCGGAATTGGCGGCGAGCAGCCGCGCCGGCGCACTGGTGCTCACGGCGGGCGATCGGTTGCGCGGCATACCGCTGCGCCTCACCTCGGCAGACCGGGGCGAAGCTGCCGCGACCGTCGGCACGCTCGATTTACGCTTCGATCGGGGTGCACTGGAGATCGAAGTCACCGTCGACGACCCGGCCTTTCAGGCCGCAGCACCACCCTGGCGTGGCGGCTCCGGCGTGTTCGTCAACCTGGTCGTACCAGACAGCACGCATGGTTTCGAGAGCGACGTCGCCTTCTCCTTCGCCTTCGGCATGTTCCAAAGGCGAACCACCGGTGCGGTGTACGTCCCCGGCGACGGCGGGCGCTGGCAAAGGGTGGCCGAGTTGGCACCAAAAGTCCGCATCGACGAGCAACGCGGCCGCGTCCACCTGTCGCTGCTGATCCCCTGGCGGAGCGTGGCGCCGTACCATCCTCTGATCGACTCCGAGCTCGGTTTGAACGTCGTCTACCAGGGCCGCCACACAGACGGACACCGCTTGACCGCCGCGTTGATCGCGGATCCCGGTTTCGCTGCCACTGACCATCGCTGGCGCCGGTACGTACCACTATCTCTTCAGCCCGCAGCGGTGACCGGTGCCGAGATCGCCGGTCGCCTGTCCGATACTGTAGTCACCGGCGGCCGATTAGACCTCGAGCTGGTGGCTTGGGTGCCGACGGCCGGCCGAGGCAATTTGACGATCACGTTTACCGACGTCGCCGGGCAGAACGTGCTGTCCGGCGCCCCGCGCAGAGAGCAACAGCAACTCGACGTCGGCCGGAACCACTGGCGCAGAGAGGCGGACCTCACGGCCCTACGGACCGGACCATTCACCATCAAGGCGGCACTCGAACTGCCCGACGGCTCGGTCGTCACCTGGCACGGCGCTCTACTCCGCCTGGAGGAAGACTGGCTCGCGGCGACACGAGAGCGTCTACCGGCCTTATCACCGGCGGAACGTCCCACGGTTGCCTATCGGATCGAGGCGGTGGCGCGCGCGCTGCGCGATCGCCAGCCGCGGCAAGATCCCTCACCCCTGATCACGACGGTCGGCGAGATCGGCCTGATGCTCCGCCAAGTCGACACCAGTGACTCGATCCTGCCCGTTTCAGGCCCCTTGCTGATGGTCTACCCGGGACCGAATGGAGAAGACGGACTCTGTACCCTCCAGCTGCCGGCGGGACACGGACCGGACACGCCGTTGCTGGTCGTGATCCCGGAAGCGGCACCTACCGCAGCGACGCTGGCACGTCAGATCGGGCAGCAGCTCCGGTCCGGCACACAATTGACCGTGGCGGTGCCGCACCTGCCGCCGGCTAGCGGCGGCCCGGCGGCTACTGAACGGTTTGCGGACGCCTGCCTGACCTGGTTACGTGGTTACCTGAATCCCGGTGCAACGCTGCTCGCCGGTGTCGACGCCGGTGCCGGTGCCGCTCTGAAGTCGAGCCTCACCGAGCCGGACGCGCTGAGCGGCGTTCTCTTGATCGCCGGCGGCGGCTTCGATCCGTGGCCGCAAACTTCACCCGCACAGCTGTCGAGCAACTTGGCTCGGCATCGCAACAACCTGACGTACGACTGGATCCGTTTCACGGCCGAGACCCGACGTGCCGGTCAGGCCGACGCCGTACACGACGCCATGGTTACCGTCGGCTTTCAGATCGGTGCCGACGAGCAGCTCGACGGCGGACTCAGCCTCAGTCAGGCTTCCGGACGCATCGCACGCTGGGCCGCACAGCGTTGAACCCGGACTTCCCTCCGTCGCGGCTGCCGTGTAACCTACCGCTGGCCGAAACGTACATCAGCACGGCGTAGCTTATCCCGGTCGTGGTGAATACCGATGTCCGGCGCCGGGTAGACGCCAGCGTGTCCCCCACACTCCCTGACAAAGGAGCCTTGTTATGCGCCGCGTCACACCGACTTCCCACTACCAGCGACCGCTCGCACTGATCCTCATCGGACTAGCCGTGGTCGTCGGTCTCGCCGTGGCCGGCAGCGTACCCGCCCGAGCCGGCGAGGAGGTGACCGTCGACGGCGTATTGCACGTGCGCAACACAGATCAGCCGAGCCGCGGGGTCAGAACGGTCCAGCTCGAGGAGTTATGGCAGGCCGGAGGCGAAGACGACGAAGAGATCTTCTTCGGCGTCATCAACAAGGTATTGGTCGACGATGCGAACGACATCTACCTGCTCGATCAGCAGCTATCGGAAATCATGGTCTTTTCGGCCGACGGAGAGCTGATCAAGACTCTCGGCCGCGAAGGCGAGGGTCCCGGCGAGTTCCGGCGCCCGGCCGACATGGCCTTCATGCCCGACGGCACGATCGGCGTCGTTCAAACCTTCCCCGGCAAGGTGATCAAACTCGGTCTCGACGGAACGCCTGCCGGCACCTGGCAGCCGACCCGCGACGCCGCCGAGGGCGGTTTCTTCGCCATGGTCAACCTGAGGCCGGCGGGCGGCAACCTGGTCGCCAGTGGCATCGACATCGCCGTGGACCAGGCTGCTGGGGAGGTACGGCGGCACAGTTTTCTGAGTTCCTTCGACCCGGCTGGCAAGCTACTGGTGGAATACGTCGCGCGGGACGTGACGATGAGTTTCCAGGACATCAAGTTCAAGGAAATGGAGCTGATGGACTTCATCTGGCGACGCATGGATGTCGCGCCGGATGGTAGAGTCGTCGTCGCCATCCCACGCTACGGCTATCAGATCACTGTCTTTGCGCCCGACGGTACGGTCGAGCGGGTGATCGAACGCGCGTACGAATCTTGGGACCGCGACGAGGAAATCACCGAGCTCTGGACCTCCATCCTCGAGACCACGGCTTCGACGCAGGCGCCTCCGGGTACACCGATCGAGATCGAGGACCGCGAACCAGACGTGGAATTCCTACGCGTCACGACCGACGGCGCGATCTGGGTGCTGACCAGCCGCGCCATCTACGCCCATACCGACGAGGGATTCACCACCTATGACGTTTTCGATCCGAACGGGCACTTCGTCGAGCAGGTGCGGTTCATGTGCGAGGGCGACCCGCGCGACGACATGCTGTTTTTCGGGAGCGACGATCTGGTGTTCCTGGTCGAGGGCTTCATGAGCGCCGCTCTGAGCGGAATGGGCGCGAGCAGCGGGGACGAGGACGAAGAGGCCGAACCGATGAAGATCATCTGCTACAGGATGCGTTAGCTTGGACCTTTTTGGTAAGCAACGTCGCCGCAAGTTGTCTGCGCAGCCGTGGCCCGAGGCGTGGCGGTCGAGTGCGCTGCGGCGCGCGCCGCTCTATGGACTGCTGCCGGCTGCCGAACGGGAACAGCTCGAATCTCTGGTGCAGATCTTTCTGGCCGAGAAAACGTTCGAGGGGTGTGGCGGACTACAGATCGACGACGAGATCCGCGTGGCCATCGCCACCTCGGCCTGCATCCTGCAACTACGCCCGGATGCCGATCTATACCCCCGTCTCGATACGGTCCTCGTCTACCCCGACACCTTCGTCGTCAACCACACCGTCGAGCAAGACAACGGGCTGGTCACCGAAACCAGTGAGGAGTTACTCGGCGAGTCGTGGGACAGCGGCGCGTTGATCCTCAGCTGGTCCGATGTGATACGCGACGCCGACCAGCTCGGTGACGGCTGCAACGTCGTCCTGCATGAATTCGCGCACCAGCTCGACGAAGAAAATTCAGCCGCCGAAGGAGTGCCGCTCTTGCCGGACACAGCGCTAGCCGCCGACTGGGCCCGGGTATTCGGTGCAGCCTACGCCGCGCTGTGCGCCGCAGTCACTGATGGCGACGAAACCTATCTCGACCCCTACGCTGCCGAGAGTCCGGCCGAGTTTTTCGCCGTGGCCACCGAAGAATTCTTTACGGCCGGCGCGGGTCTGAAGCAGGCCCAACAGGAGCTATACGCAGTACTGGCTCGCTATTACTGCCTCGACCCGGCGCTCTGGCTCCCGGAATGAGGGTTGCCCGACCGTTGTATAATCCACGCGGTCAGGGATACTGTCGCGACCCGATCGGCAGTGATACTCAGCGATAACGCAACCGCACGAGCCAATCTGCGTAATTCATCCCGGTGGCTGGACTGCGATCAGAGACTTTCACTGCCCTTGCTACCGGTACAGGGCTAGTATACCGAGGGGGGATCACGTAATCATGAGATATGCGAAGTGTAATACCGGCCGGAATGGCCGTCTCGACAGCGACCAATGCGCCACCGCCACACCACCACTAACGGCGATCTGGACCGCCCTGATCTCGGCCGTCGCCATGGTCGCGGTGGTCTGTAGTGCCGTCGCCGCCGTACCGACAGTCGACAACGGACCGGAGCCACGGGATGGGTTGCGCGAGGCGAAACTCACCGAGCTGTGGCGCGCCGGCGGCGAGGACGACGAGATCTTCTTCGGCTACGTCGCGGCGGTACGGACCGACGCACAGGGCGGTCTGTACATCCTCGACCAGCAGCAATCGGAGATCCAGGTTTACGCCACCGACGGCACCCATCTGCGTACCGTCGGGCGCGAAGGCGAGGGTCCCGGCGAGTTCCGCGGCCCCAACGACATGTTCCTGCTCCCGGACGGTACCGTCTGCGTCTTGCAGGGGTTTCCCGGTAACATCGTCAAGCTCACAGCGGACGGAACGCCGGCGGGCCAGAGTACCTTCGACAGCGGCGGCGGCAACGAGCAGGGCCAATTCGGCGTTCTGGTCGCCGGTCGTGCCGTGGGCGACGGCATGGTGCTGGCCGGTATCCAGATGACCATCGGTGGCGCCGTCAGCGAACAGACCTATTTCCTGTCGCGCTGCCGCGTCGATGGCGTCCAGACCCGGGTACTGATCGAGAAGAAACACGTGATCGATTACAGCGACTTCCGGCTCGATGAACAGAAAATGGACTTCGTTTGGAGTCGCTTCGCCATCGGACCGGAGGGGCGAATTTACCTGGCTCCGGAACGTAACGTCTACTCGGTACAGGTCTTCAGCCCCGACGGCACACTCGAGCGCGTCATTCGTCGCGAGTACAGCCCTGTCGCCCGCACCAAGGAGCAGAGCGAGATCCAACGCCGGACCATCGAAGGTGTGGGCGCCTATTACCCGGTCCCGCCCCGTCAGATCACCATCGAGCCGACCGCCCCGGACATCGGCGGTATGTTCGTCGACGACCAACGGCAGTTGTGGGTCATCTCCAGCCTCGGCCTGCGTGACCGTGCGGCCGGAGTATTCGTCGTCGCGGACGTCTTCGCTCCTGACGGCGTGTTCGTCGAGCAGGTAGCGATCCTGGCTCCGGGCGACCCGGAGCGAGACTCGTTCTACCTGCTGGGCGACGGCCGGGTGGTGGTGGTGACCGGAGCACTCGACGCCTTCTTGAACCAACAGGCGGTCGCAGCGGATGAGACAGAAGAAGAGTCCGAGCCACTCGAGGTCATCTGCTATCGTATGCAGTGACGGCCATCGCCGGCATTGACGGCGCCGGGACATTCGGTGCACGGTAGAGCAACGCGAAGCCCCTTGGTGAACAGGTAACTCTGGCGTCCGGTAGCGACGCTGAAGTGCAGACCGGTAAGCGACGAACGGCCGGCGGCGGCACTGCGGGCAAGGAAGGTCCTCATGGCATTTCCGATGGCGAATTCGATATCAAACCCCGTGGCGAATTCGGCGGAGCGACCGGCGGTAAATCCGCTGGGCGAACCACGCCAACGGATGTGTGACGACCGGCGGCCGCCGCGGCGGCCACACCGCGCCGCACTGCTCGGTCTATCGTTCGCAGCACTGCTGATCTGGACGGCAGCCGGTTGCTCCGGCGAACACGCCGGCGAAGGCAGCGCCGCCGACACCAGCGCCGCCGCCGATACCAGTGGCGGCAACGGCCAACCGACCAAGC
>JAUVBS010000416.1 GCA_030591105.1 bacterium
CGTTCACACAACGCGAGTAACTGTTCGGCGTCGCGCCAGGGGATCTCATACTCGACTTCCGGTCGCGTGGCACCGACGGCGATTCCCTTGATGGTCAGGTAGCCTCGCTTGTCCACTGTCCGTACGCGGACGGTCCGCTCCTTGACCGTCGAGAGATAACCCTGCCGGTAGAAAGTGCCTTCGGCGAGGCCTTGCCAGGCATCGCTTGTGACGAGGTACTTACGCTCGATTTCCTGTCCCATGAACGTCTCTACCTACACGCCGCTCGAGCGCGGGTGATTCACAAAAACTCGGGCTAGCGCACCTCGGCTTCGTACACGTACGCTATCGACGCTATCGGAAGTCGGGTGTAGTATAAAGCGTTGTTGTGAAAAAAGCTGCGTCGACTAGATTATTCGCCGAAGCAGGTCTACCCAACTGATGGCCCTCGCTCTTTCGATCACCGCGCCGGTCGCGGTCGTGCTCTGTCTCGTGGTGTGGCGTAGCGTCTGGCTGACCATAGTGGTCTACCAGGTCGGGATCTGTCTGCTGGTGCCGGCGTTCGACTCGCTGGTGCGGAGGCGTTTGAGCTGGGCGCAGCATCTAAGGCTGCTCGGGTTGACCGGTCCGGGCCAGCGCGCCGGGTTGCGGCTGGGCGGTCTGCTGGCGGTGGCGACGTTCGCGGTGACCGGCGGTTTTTTGATACTGACGCGGGAGATTTTTCTCGACCCCGAGCGGCTCGCCGCGATCACGCACGGTTGGGGGATCTCGACGCGACAAGTGCCTTGGTTACTGGCAGTCTTGGTGGTGTTGAACGCGCCGGCGGAGGAACTGTTCTGGCGCGGCTATCTGCATACGCAGTTGGTGCCGTCCGCTAGCGACGGGGCGGCGGCCGCGGTTGCTGGTAGAGGGCCGCGACGAAACGTCGCGACCTGGGTCGTGATCGCTCTGCTTGCGGTCGGTTATGCCAGTTATCATGCTTTGACCGTGGGACGACTGGTCCCGACCGCAGGTGGGGCGGCGCTGATGATCGGCGGCATCCTGGCTGCGGGCTTACTCTGGGGTTGGCTGCGGCAACGCAGCGGTAGCGTGTGGCCGGCAGTGCTCGGTCACTGGGGGGCGGTAGCCGCATACGCGGCGGTTTACCAACAGATTGTAATACCGTGAGATTGCTGACCTTGACTCGTTCCTGTCGGGTACGTTTCGTGCAAGCGCCCCGGCTGGTGGCGCGAAGTGCGTCGGCACAGGGCAGAGAACTGTAAACAACCGGGGACGAAGAATGTTGCAAGCGCCTACCAGGTGGGCGTCGCGCGGCCGCGCCCGTTGGGCCAGCTGGAGCGGTGCGCCGACCTGCTGGACTGGATTCTGGTCAAGGCTGTCCAGGAACCGTCTAGCGCCGCTGTTTGCCGCAGTTTTGATCGCGGCGGCATTGATCACCGTTTCGGCCACCACCGCGACGGCCGAACGTACCCCATCCGGACAGATCCGGCTGCAGCCGGCGGCGCAGCCGGTCTTCTCCGTCCTGTCGCTGGAAATCACGCCCGCCGGTCAGCGCGACTTCTGCAGCGACCTCGACGGGGTGAACGATCCTCTCGATCTACAGAACCTCGCGCTCGAAGAGCAACACGTGCTGCGTCTGGTGATGCTCGCCAGCGATGCCGACGGCGACCCGTTGACAATCCTACCGCCGACACTCAGCGCCACCGTAGACAGCTTCGGTTATACGATCAATGGCGACACCCTGGCCGTGGTCATCGATCTCGGTGAAGGCGCGGTGACTTTGGCTAATTGTGAGCGTCTCGGCGATCTCGTCATCACGGTGCGCGAGGACACCCCCACCGGACAGACCTACAGCTACACGTTTGGTTTCTACGGCATGTGGGCGGGAGCAGATCTGGGGGTAAGGCTCGAAGGCGTCGCGCCCAGCTACCCGCTCGGCGCGGTGGCCGCCATCTGGGGCACGGTCCGGGCCGTCGCCGGTGGGCAATACCTCTCTTCGGCCGACGATTTCGTGATCCACATCGTGATCACGACGCCGACCGGTCTGGAGATCGGTAACAGTGATGCGATCACCGGCGACTTCATCCCCCACCGCATCGAGGCTCCGCGGTTCACGTTCATCGATCCGGGGCAGTACGAGGCACGGCTCTATTTCGTGGGCCGCGATCTGAACCCGGACAACAACGACCAGCGCATACCGTTCACCGTCGGATCCGGTCCCTTTCAGGTCTATCCCAACGCCATCACTCCGAACGGCGACGGCGCCAACGACGAGGTCTTGTTCCGCTTCGAGAACCAGGCCGTCACCCGGCCGAGCGTGAAGATCTTCACCCTCGACGGTGAGCAGATCTTCGCGACCGACCAGATGCAGGGCAGCCGCATCGTCTGGGATGGGCGCGACGATCAGGGCCGACTGGTGCCGCCGGGGTCGTATCTCTATGTGGTCTACGATGAGGGTCGGACCATGGACCGCGGAATCTGTGCGGTGGTGCGATGAACCGACGCGGCGCATACGGTCGGTTCGCGGCGGTCTGGCTCGCTGGGGCGGTGCTCTTGAGCGGCGTTTCGCTCGCGGTGGCGCAGCCGCGCCTCGGCGGCAGCGCCAATCCGGCCGACCTACACAATCCCTACGCCTACGGTATCAATCCGGCGC
>JAUVBS010000035.1 GCA_030591105.1 bacterium
CCAGGTTCACGCTGGGGTGAAACCGGAGCCCGCCCTTGTAAGGACCGATGGCGCTGTTCATCTCGATGCGGAAACCGCGGTTGACCTGTACATCACCCTGATCGTCGACCCACGGTACCCGGAACATGATCACGCGCTCGGGCTCGACGATACGCTCGAGGATCTTGGCCTTGCGGTACTCCGGACGCTTGTCCAGGACCGGCCACAGCGACTCGACGACTTCCACGACCGCCTGGTGGAATTCCTTCTGCTCGGGGTTCTTGGCAACCACATTTTCCATGAAATCGGCGACTGTCTGGGCCATTTCGGCTCCCCCTTGGTTCTGCGTCTGCGGAAAACAACTCTGGTGATCCACCAGAAGACTGTTGGCGCGGTTAAAAATAGGCACCGCCCGACCCAACGCAAGGAAATTGAGGACACTGGAAGCCGTGTTGTCGAAGCGCTCACCGGCCGGGGAGGTTCGTCGATCGCAAGCCGTTGGCATCGTTCGGGTTGACCGATACGCAGGCCCGGCGTAGGTTACGGTCAGGAGGGCATCATGAACGACAAGCGTCAGCCGGACGAACAGCCCGAGCCTGAAACCGTGCGGCAGCACATCCTGGCGGCGCTCAAGCGTCACCCCACGCTCAGGGTGCGGATCGTCCGTTCGTTACAGATCGCGCTGCATAGCCGTGGGATCGTCAGTGTCGAACAGATACAAGACGAGGCCAAACAGCAGATGCCGGCGCCGCACACCAATGCCCGCGAACCGGCCGACGAACCTGCCGACGAACCTGCCGACGACAACGCTCCCCAGGCGGCCCGCTGGGACAAATATCAGCGCGAGGTCATGCTGGGGCTGATCGTCGATTACGCCGCGCAACACTTCACCCCGACTGAGATCGACGACATCGTCAACTTGACCCACAAGCGCGACGAGGCTCAGGCCCTCGAGGAGATCGCCACACTTTCGCAGATCTCCTTCGGGCTGCTGAAGCAGAAGGTCAAGGATTTCTGCGCCATACCCGCGGGGCAACTCAAGCTACCCGAACACGAAGCGACTTCGGTGCGCGTCGCGCTGATCAAGCGCTTCATCAGCGACCAGCTCGAGTTCGTCGGTGTCGCCAAGAAACATCTGGCGATCCGTGACTTCGAAGACATCGTCGACCGTATCATCGGCAACGACACCGGCCTCGGACCCATTGGCGGCAAGGCCGGCGGCATGGTCCTCGGTGCGAAGATCCTGGCCCGCGCCGGCGAGACCGATCCGGACGCCCCACCCGCCAAGATCCACGTCCCGGAGTCGTTCTTCGTGCGCGCCGACGCCATGGGAGATTTCTTCAACCACAATGGCCTGCAGGAATTTTACGATCAGAAATACAAACCGATCGACGAGATCCGCCGCGAGTCGGGTCTGATCCTGCGTCTCTTCCGCAACGCCGATTTCCCCCCCGATATCGTCGCACCGATCCGCCAGATGCTCGAACACCTCGGCGAGCAGCCGCTGATCGTGCGCTCCAGCAGCCTACTCGAGGACCGCTTCGGTACGGTTTTCGCCGGCAAGTACCGCAGCATCTTCGTGGTGAATCAGGGCGGTATCGACGAACGTCTCGAAGCGTTGCTCGGGGCGATCGCTGAAGTCTACGCCAGCACCTTGATGCCCGATCCGATCAGTTACCGCCAGCACCACAACTTGCTCGATTACAACGAGAACATGGGCGTCCTGATCCAGAAGATCGTTGGCCGCCAGATCGGCCCTTATTTCTTGCCGGTCTACGCCGGCGTCGGCCTGAGCCACAACCCGTACCGACGCAACCCGCGCATCCGGCCCGAGGACGGCCTGGCGCGTATCGTCTTCGGCCTCGGTACGCGGGCGGTCGATCGCGTGGCGACCGATTTTCCGCGGATGATTCCGCTCGGCTTGCCGTCGGTGCGCCCGGAAGTCCAGACCCGCGACATCGTCGGCATGAGCCAACGCCAGGCCGACGTGATCGACCTGGAGCAGCGTCGCTTCGCCACCGTCGATGTGGCCGAAGTGATGCGCCACGGGTCATCGGTGCCGGGAGCGAGCAAGGTTTTCTCGACGCTCAAGCACGGATTCTTACGACCGCTGATGGGCGACGGCATGATCGGCGATACAGCGGATCTGGTCGTGACCTTCGACAACTTCTGCCAGTCGAGCCCCATCCCGGCCTGGATCCGCTGGTGCCTGCAGACCCTCGAGAAAGCCTACGGTTGCCCGGTCGATATCGAATTCGCCAGCGACGGCGTCGATTTCTACCTGCTGCAGTGCCGCCCGCAAGCGACCGGTAAAGACAAAGTAAAGGTGCAGGTGCCGACCGACGTGCCGCCGGAGCGACGCATCTTCAGCGCCGACCGCGACATCATCTCGGCCGCGGTCCACGGTATCGAGTACGTGGTACTGATCGACCCGCGCCACTACAACGCGCTGGAAACGGTCGATCAACGGCTCGCCATCGCCCAGGCAGTGCGCCGGCTCAACCAGGTTCTCGAGGGCCATCGCTTCATCCTGCTCGGGCCGGGGCGCTGGGGCAGCAAAGATCTGCGCCTCGGCATTCGGGTCGGTTACGCCGATATCAACAACTCGGCGATGTTGATCGAGATCGCCCGCCGCCAAGACGGCTACCTGCCCGAGGTCTCCTTCGGCTCGCACTTTTTCCAGGACATGGTCGAATCGGACATCCACTACCTCGCCCTCTACCCCGACGAGGACGGAACTGTTTTCGCCGAAGATTTTCTGTACGGAGCGGCGAACCAGCTCGCCGAGCTGTTGCCCGAATGCGCCGAGCAAACCGGCGTGGTCCACGTGATCCACGTACCGCGGGCGAACCCCGACGGATTGCTACTGAATCTCGATCTCGACGGAGAGCGTCAACAAGCCCTCGGCTACCTCGCACCACCTCGATGAGCAGGCGCCGGTATGTTAGGACCCCCCGGGGGGCCCTGGCGGTTGCCGAACCGCGGGTCCAGGACGTTGGGTGTGCCATGACTCCTGGTTCACCGGATTTGATAAAACGCAAGATGGAACCGGCCGGTGGTCCACCCACCGGCCGGCTGACGTTGTGGAATTTTCAGCAATCTTGCCCAGACGAACTACCTGTACATCGATTTAAGAGCGCTGAAGCTGGTGTTCTCCGTCGCCACGGGGAACGGATGCCAGATCCAGAAGCAGGAGTCGTCGGGAATCGTGCCTTCCTCATCGCAAGCGATGGTCAAGGAGTACAGGGCGTCACCGTCGCGGGCGATGGCCGTCGTCGAACCGCTACCGGTTTCGGGATTGCCCGCGCCGATCAACAGCACCATGTCGCCGGTGCGATGGAAGAGGATCGCTTCCTGATCCCACCACGGGCCGTTGCCGCCAGGCCAATGGGCGACCTGGCTCCACATGATGACGGTGCACGGCTCGTCGTCATCTCGACCCTGCTGCGGGCAAACCTCGAAGTACTCGTACCAGGCGGTGCCGATTCCCGGCTCCAGATCGAGATCGTCGTGGAGCACGGCGATACGCGGATTCGGATAGCCTGGATCCGGGTAGGGGCACATATTGGACAGATCGTTGTAGTCGCCCGAGAAGAACGAGAGGAAACCGTTGGACGAGAGCCACACTTCGGTGTAATCGGTGTCATAGAAGTTGAACGGATCGTCGCCCGAGATGGGGATCGGTCCCATCAAGACGTCATCGCCATCGCCGACCAGGGTGCCGGAGGTGGAAATGTCCATCAGGGTGAAGTCGCATTCCTCCCCGACGATGTACCCGAAATCGTCCATTCGCGAATCCATGACGTAACCGGGGACCACCGGTGCCGGATCATCCTTCTCGGCGAAAGCGACGCCAGCGAGCAGCACGGTCATGGCGGTGAACATTAATAAATAGCGCACGGTTTTCTCCTTGTTGTTGGAACCCACAGGGCAAATGGAGAACAAACTGCTGAGCGTAGAAAGAAGAATTTCTAGGTGACGCGGAACATAGAAACGCCTGTACAAATCACTATATCAGCCCGAACCAGGCGACGCTCTGGCACTCCTCCTTATCAAACGTTCCGCGGTTAGCGCCTGGACCGCCGACACGTCATTGGTGCGAACGTACCATAATTCTCCAGATTTCTCAACAGATTTATGTCGATAAATCATTTCACGATATTATTCTCTATGCGAGCCGGAACGGCAGCGACGGCGGGGGCTAGCTGACTCAGGGATGCAGATCTCCGGTCCGGAAAACCAGATCCCAGAACGGCTGGCTCACCCCGAAGCGACTGTCGTGGTCGCGGTGGTGGTGCGCCAGGTGGTATTTCTTCAGGAAGACCAGCCAGCGGTTCCGGGTCTTGTGATGATGGCTCCAGTAGTGCGACATGTCGTAGAAGAGGTAACCGAGGATCAGCCCGCCGAAGAACGCCAACGTGTGGGGCAAGGTCATCAAGAGGCTCAGCAGAGCGAATACGATGATCGCCATACCGATGGCCGCCGGGATCGGAAACACCAGCCGCGTCCCGTCCCACGGGTCGAGGTGATGGATGCCGTGGGCCAGGAAGTGGAATTTTCGGCCGAAGGTGTTGTGCGGAATATTGTGGAAGACCACCCGGTGCAAGCCGTACTCCACCAGGGTCCAGATCACGAAGCCGTACAGGGCCCAGCCGAGCAGTTGCAGCGGCGCCAACTGTTGCCAGGTCCAGGACAACACCAGACTGATCAGAGCCACCGGCAACCACAGACCGAGCACATGCTCCCACTTGATGTGGGTGCCCGGCTCGAGCCAGTCCTGGCCAAATATACGTACCGAACCGGCCCACGGTCCTGACTGCAACTCCTTCAATTCCTTCAGCGTCGTGACCGTGATCCCCTGGTGAACCCACGGCTCATAGTCATCACCGAGCGCATTGATCTGAGGAAACAGCGGCTGGGTGAGATCGACCCCGAACTCGTCGATCAGGCCGGTGGTGCTTTCCGCGGGCATACTCATGGTTGCTTCCGTTCCGATACGGGTTCGATTCATCTACGGCGGGATATGACGGTATCGTGAGCTCCTTAGTAAACAACTTTTCGACTTCGAAGATCAATGCGTATTCTGATCCAAGGCGTATCATGTTGCATTTAAACATGTTAGAGGCCACAGCGCGGAGAATCTGCGGACATCACGTGGGCTCAGCCAAGTAGGCCACCGCCTCGTCCAGGTCGGCGTTCTGCGCCACCCGCAAGATCTGACCACCGGTCACCGCCGGCACGTCAATCACCCGGATGCAGTCCGCCAGCGCGGTGGCTTCGGGGACCAAAGCGGCCAGCTCGTTGGCGGCGCCGAGCAGGAACTCGGTATTGAAAACGACGCCCGTGTCATCGGGATAGAGCGGTAGATAACGGATGCGTGCCTCGACGAGATCCTGGAAGAAATGGGTGCCGAACGACAGCTCGGGCAGGTGACCGCCCCGCCGCCTGCCGATCTCGATGAGCATCGCGGTGTTGCTGATGTCGGCGTAGGTCACGCTCACCCCGAGGGTGATGTCGCCGCGGCTGCCCCAGCGTCCCGGGCCGAGCAAGATGAAGCGCCGCGCCGGCAACACGCTGTTGAGCTTCCCTACCGCCCGCGCGGTCGCGAGCATGGCCGCGCGGTCGGGTAGCGCGGCGTAGCGGTCCGGATCGACATACACGACGTGCGTGATGTCCGGCACCGTACCGTTGGTGACGTAGCGGTGCGCGGAGAAGACGACACGCTCCGCTGGTAGTTCACGCGGAATATAAGCCGGTGCGGCGTCGTCACCCTGGCTCTGGGGACGGCACTGCAGCAGGTAGAGGTGTTCGCCGTCATGGGCAAATTCGATGTCGACCGGATGGCCGAGCCCTGCCTCAAGCCGCACCAGGATCGCCTGAATCTGACGCAAGAAAGATGTCTCGCGCACCAGACCGTCAAAAGAAACGATCAGATCCTGCTCGGCCGGATCCAAGAACATCGGCACCGGCTTTTGCAACATTCCCTCGTTCAAGATCGAGAAGACCTTATCGAGCGCAGGGTAGTCAGCGCCGGCGGCCGCCATCATCTCGGCCAACGGAACTGTGACGAACGCCCCTTGATCCAGATCGATGGCATCGACGTACTGCGCGCTGTAGCGGGCGATCTCGTCGGGCTGCACGTTGGCGCGTAACGTCGGCTGACCGGGTACCAGTAGCGTCGGGTAGTCGTCACCAATGCGGTCGACCGCCCGGGTGCCGAGGCCAGGCACCAGACGCACCAAACCGTCCTCGCGGCCGATGCGCGGCGACCAGCGCAATTCGTTGCGGCTGAACGCCACCCCCGCGAACGCCGGCAGAAACCAGCGCCCGACCCGCCGGCCAACCACTTCCTGAATCAGAATCCCCATCTGCTCGTCGAACTCGAGCAACCCGCGATCGCGACGGTAGGCGATGGGATCCGGACCGAGCACCGACGCGTAGATCTCGGCGATCGCATCGAGCACCGCTTCTAAACGGCGCTCGGGCGGGCCCTGATTCGCCAGGAACAGCGACTTGTACTTGCCCGAAAAAGCCGTGCCAAAGCGATCCTCCAGCAGGCTCGAACTGCGGATGATCAGCGGCCGCTCACCCAGATCTTCCAGCGCCACCGAGAGACCCCTGACGATCTCCGGCGAGAAGAGCGAGTGTTTGAAAAGCTGGATGATGTTGGGATAGTCGCTGCGCACCTCAGCGACGTCCTTGAACTTCTGTCGCATGACGTCTTCGAGGTCGTTGCGAGCAATGAAGTCGAGCACCGCGTCCGAAGCGACGTACCAGGTCCGCGGGATGCGCACCTCCGCCAGATCGATGTCTGTGGCGACCGACGGCGTCGTGATCGCGCAGGCCACCGCCGCGGTTTCGGCAGGATCCAGCGTCCACGACGCCAGCAGCAGGCCGGCCCCCTTGCCACCGAGCTTGCCGTGGCTCTCCGGCGGCAGAACGAGGCGGTCGATCAAGTCGTCGAAATCCTCGGTGGTCGCGGCATCCTTGGCCACTTTCAAGAATTCGAGCTGGTCGGTGAGGTAGCGCTGGCAGAGCAGAACACGCACGGTCCGGCAGATGCTGGCGGCGAGGTCCTCGGCAGCGAGAGAGCGCCGGTGGTAACGCAGCGACTCACCGATTTCCTGGAGTGTGCTCCGCGGATTGCCCAGCACCCTGATGAAAGCACCGGCGCGCTCCTCCATGATCCAGCGCCGCAAAAGACGTAAGAGCTCCGCTTCGCCCAGGTGAGTCGCCGCCAGCGCGAAAGGCTCGTCGCCCAGCAGGATCGAGGTGCTCAGCGCATGTTTCGGAGCGGGGACGTTGCTCTCACCCAGCAGCGCGGAGGGATCGTCGACGGCGTCGGCTTCAGCGAGCAGGCGCTGGGCCTCGTCGAGTCCCAGGGAGCAGAGATGGTTCACGACCTTACGGCCGATCCGCAGGGCCAACAGCCGATCCGTCTTGCGGAGAATGCGCACCGCTTCACGCCACCGCGACGGCGCAGTCAATTCGGCCGCGACCGCCGGCTGTTCCGACGGTTCCAGCCGTTCGGACAACTCCTGCAGACGATCGGACAATTCGGCTAGACGTCGCTGGCGGCTTCGCTTCGGCATGGCCGTTACACCCAGCCGCGGTCCCGGCAAGCGGTGGCCACGCGGTTGATCGCCAGGACGTAAGCGGCATCGCGCAGGTAGAGTTTCTGCTTACGAGCAAGTTCGCTGACCGAGTGGTAGGCGTCGGTCAACTTGTGGTCCAGCTTGGTCAGGACCTCGTCCATGGTCCAGTAGTAGTTCATGTTGCTCTGAACTTGCTCGAAGTAGCTGCAAGTCACGCCGCCTGCGTTGGCCAGAAAGTCGGGGATCACGAACACGCCGTTTCTTTCCAGCACGGCGTCCGCTTCGGGGGTGGTCGGACCGTTGGCACCCTCGGCGATCACGCGCACCCGACCGGAGAGATCGGCAACGCTCTCGCCGGTGATCTGTGCCTCCAGGGCAGCGGGTATCAAGACGTCGACCTCCTGTGTCAACCACGCTTCTCCCGGCAGGATCTCGTAGCCCAGATCACTGGCCTTCTCTTTGTCGATGCCGCCGAAGCGGTTGGTGATCCCGCGCAGTTGATCGAGGTCGATGCCATCGGCTTTCCGGAACGAATAGCTGGTCTGCTCCGCCTGGTTCCAGCTCGCTACGCATACGGTGCGGCCACCCAGTTCGTGGTACAGCTCGATGGCGTACTGCGAGACGTTGCCAAAGCCCTGCACGCTGGCGGTGGTGTCCTGAGGCTGGATATCCAGCTCCTGCAGCGCTTCACGCAGGCAGTAGACCACGCCGAAGCCGGTCGCCTGCGTACGGCCGAGGCTACCGCCCAGACCGACCGGCTTGCCGGTGATCAAACCGGGGTACCGGCCGCCGTGGATCGCCTCGTACTCGTCGAGCATCCAGAGCATGTGCTGGGGTGTGGTCATCACGTCGGGCGCCGGCACGTCGGTCACCGGGCCGATATCGCGCGCCAGTTGGCGTACCCAGCCGCGGCAGATCGCTTCTTGCTCACGCGCCGAGAGATTGTGTGGGTCGCAGATCACACCGCCCTTGCCACCGCCGAGCGGAATGTCGGCCACCGCGCATTTCCAGGTCATCCACATCGACAACGCGCGTACGGTATCGAAGGTCTCCAGCGGATGAAAACGGATGCCGCCCTTGCACGGACCGCGGGCATCGTTGTGCTGCACACGGAAGCCGCGAAAGATCTGCACGTTGCCGTCGTCCATGTGGACCGGGATGCTGAAGGCGTACTCGCGCAGCGGCGAGCGCAGTAACGCACGGGTACCGTCGTCCAAACCGATCCGGTCGGCGATCTTGTCGAACTGGGTCTGGGCCATGGTGAACGGATTGAAGGCGGTAGTGGCTGACATCCGACATCCCCCGGGTAAGTTACGGTTACGGCCGATGCGGCCGATTCATGGTACGCGGTCGCGGCCCAACGTTCAAGCGGAGGTCGGTGGGCGTGACGCCGACGGGCGTTTCGGCAGTTGCGGCGCGGCGCCGGCTGCAGCAGCCTGTACACCAGGTCTGAGCACCACCGCGCGGCCGCTGCGTCCGTCGATCAACACGGTCAGCGGCGCGGTAAGGTGCAGGTGGCGGACATAATCGCCTTCGGCGACGGCCGGCTGGGTATCGAGCCAGTCCCAGTCGAGCCGGCTTTCGCCTTCGGCCTGGTTCAGGGTCAAGTAGCCGACCTGGAAACTGGTCAGGTTCTGAAAGAAATGGGAGCCCTGACTAGGTGTGACCTTGAAGTCTTCCAGATCGGTTTCGACGATCACTCGCGCACCGCTGATCTGTTCCCAGCGCACCGGGATACCGAGCCAGTGATCGGCCGAACCCCAGCGGCCGGGCCCCAACAGAAGGTACGGCGTATCGGCGGTAACCAGACGCTGATTGAAATCCGCTACCTCGGCGGCGATGGCGAGCGTCTGCCCGCGATCGAACCGATCGCGCGGCACATACAGGATGTCGGTTATGTCCGCCTCGCGGCCGTTGCCCAGGGCGACGGTCGTCGCGCAGATCGCCGCCGGATCCTGTAACAGCGCGGGATCGATATCCGGCGCCTCGTAGTCGGCCGCCAGCGGCCGGATCTGCAGGAAACCGAATCGATGCGGACGCAGCTTGCCATCACCCAACGCGACGGCAAACTCGATCTCCACCGGCGCACTCATGGTGCGCCGTCCCAGCTCGAGCAACAGCTTGGTTGTCTCCGCTAGCGGGAACAGATCGGATTTCAGAACGTGGGCGAACGAGACCAACCGTGCGCCTTGCCGGTGGACACCGTCGTAGATCACCTCGTTCTCCGCAGAGTAAACCGAGCCGACCGCATCGAGTGTTCCGTGACGTTCAGCATCGCTCAAATCGAGCCGCACCAGGTTGAAGTCGTCGTCGGCACGGGGGTAGGCCTCGGGATCGCTGACGTCGACGGCGTAAAACGTCTGTTGGCTACTCCGCAGCCAGCTCGCAATGGTGCCGAACTGTGGGAGGTGTCCAGGCTGGGCAGGGCTGAAGCGTAAAGCGCGCTCACCCTCGACGACCGTCTTGCCCAGACCGAGCGCCACGGCGACCACCCCGTCCTCCGGTTTCAGACCGCCGGTGGGGTAGAAATTCGTCGAGTGAGCCACTCCGGCAAAATCGGGGTAGTCATAGTGGTCGTGTTGTCGGCCAACCATCTGCTGGACGATGACCGCCATCTTCTCTTCCTCGACACGGTTATTGGTCGCAGCGAGGTAGGCCTTGGCCCGCTCGAAAAACACCGAGGCATAGACGAGCTTGATCGCGTCGCAGAGCTGATCGAGCCGGACGGTCAGGTCGGGGTGATTGTTGGCCAGCATGTATGTGGAGTAGATACCCGCGAACGGCTGGAACTGGCTGTCCTCGAGCAGGCTCGAAGAGCGCACCGCGAGCGGGTAACGTACCTGCTGCAAGAAAGCGCGCAGATCGTCGTAGATCGACGGTGGC
>JAUVBS010000334.1 GCA_030591105.1 bacterium
GAACTCGACGTACGAAAATTGTTGCAGTTCGGCCGCACTGACCGAGGCGGCGCGGGCGCGGGTAAAGCGCGAACCGCGCGACTGGGCTCGGGTGGCCAAGAATCGGGTGAAGCGCTTCTCGGCCGTCAACAGGTGGCTGTTACGTGGCACGGTGCCGGCCAGGCTCACCGCCACGTCTGCCTCGGTCGGTCCCATCACTTCGAGGTGGTCGGGCCGCACGTTGGTGATCACGCCGTGGGTCGCCTTGACGATGCGGTGCTCGGTCACCTCCTGCAAGTCGGGCCGGACCGCCATACACTCGATGACCAGCGCTTCACATTTCTCACGCACAGCGCCCCGCATCACCGCTAGCTGCTCGCGGATGTTCGGCCCACCCCGGCGGCGCACGAGGGTTTCGCTGCCGTCGGCGTGGATCACCGCGGCTGCCGAACCGGTGGTCTTGGCCACGGTGCGCAAACCGCCGGCGCGTAGACCGGCGGCGATCAGCCGCGTGACCGAACTCTTCCCGCGGCTGCCGTTAACATGGACGCGGATCGGAATGCGCCGGCGATACCACACGTGTCTGGCCATCTCGAAGAGGCCCAGACAGGTCAGTAACGACAGTAGAAGCGCGATCAGTTTCATCGTCTTACACCACCGCGGCGGCTGCCGATCAAGGTGCACGCCGCCGCGGTCGAGGTTACTAGCGTACCAGCAATAGCTTGCGGGTAAGCTGTTGTGGGCCGGCTTCCAGGCGATAGAGATAGACGCCGCCAGCGGTCTGGTGGCCACGGTCGTCGCGGCCATCCCAGGCAATTCTACCGTGGCCGGCCGGTATTGGACCGTCGATTAACGTGCGTACCAGGCGGCCCGCGAGGTCGTAGACGCGCAGCCGCACGTTGCCCGATCGAGGCACGGTGAAGGCGATACTCGTGCCGCCGTGCGCCGGGTTGGGTGCGCTTGGCTGTAGCGCAAACGAGAATTGAGTCGTGCCGCTGCTCGCCAGGGCGTACGGCCCCAGATCCGATACCGCGCCGTAAGGGTGCAGCGCCGCGAAGACGATCTCCGCGTCGGCAGCGGTTCTTTCGGCCGGGATGAGGTAGTTACGAGCCGAGCCAGGTAGCACGACATCGGTCAACTCCTCGCGGCCGTTGTCGGTCAACTGGTAGACTCGCCAGCCGATCACCGGACGATCGTCGGCCGGTTGCCACGCCAGCAGCCAGTCGCCAGCGGACGGCTCGGCACCGAAGAAAGAGAGGCGGTATGGCACGTGCACCGGCGGTGTGGTGGTCAACTTGACCGCTAATCCGGGGCCCAGCGGCGCCATGCCGGCGGTATAGAGGTTGTCGTACGTCAGCTGCAGACCGTCGCTGCCGTCGGGAGATTCGAGACCGACGGTGGCATACATCCGCAAGTTGTCGCCGTTGACCACTTGCTTGTAGAGAAAGACGATCTCGCCGTCACCGGTGGGTGTTGAATGCACGTCGGGATCGAATAGCTGTACCTGAAAGGTCTGCACATCGACGATTTCCGCCCGGTAGTGGCGCATGCGGCTCCACTCGACGGTGAAGATGCCGTTAGCAGAGTCGTAATAGGTATAGACTCCGTCGGATTCGAGGCCGCCACTGGGCTCCTCGTCAGGGCCGGTCTCCTCGGGCGTGAGATTGTCCCAAAACGGTGCGACCAGACCGTTGACCCCGTGCACGCTCGGCATCGGGAAATTGTAGAAGTCGTAGAAGTCGGTGTCGTCGAAAGCGATCCAGCCGTTGTCGCTGACTCGAATCGAATCGAAATCGGCGCCGTAGTACGTGAATGTAAACGGCAGATCGACAAACGCGACGTGGTAGTTGTCGATCTGAGTGCTGTCGGGATAGTCTGGATTGACCGGAAAGTAAACGCGGTTGCCGTCGCCGCCCAGCGCCGTCGAACGCTCGTGCCACTGGTAAACTGGCCGATCGTCCGGGTAGGCGAAATCGGCGCTATCATAGGCGTAGTAACCGTGTGTGTCCGGACCCACCGGTGCGTCGATGCCGACGCGGCCGACGATCAGTGCGTAGCTCGATTCGGAGGTATAGCCTTCGTTCATGGTGAACGCCAGGCGCAAGGTCAAGCCGGTACCGACGGCGGCCGATTCGGCCACGTGCAGCTGGAGCGTACCGTCCGCATTTCCGCTATCGCCAGCATTGAGCATGCCGAAGGTGAGCGGCCCGCCGTCGAGGGTTGCCGCGTCGGTCTGATCGAGGGTGACGGCGACCTGGCCGCCGCCCGTGTCACCGCTACCGACGTTCTGCAGGACGAGGGTCAGATCCACGGTTTCGCCCGGGTCGGCACTGCCGTCGCCGGATATCGTGAGCGTGGCGACCTGCAGCGACGGGGCGGTGACCGTCAGCTGGAACTGGGATAGATCGTGCGCACCGCCGGACCGTTCGGCATCGACTTGGCAGAGCAGGTTGCTGCCGTCGGCGGCGGCAGGGTCGACTGCCAGCACGAACGGGGCGCTGGCCGTGGCGTTACCGCCGGCCGGTATGTCGCTGAACGGTACGCTGGGTTCGGTTACTGTCGCCGAGCCGGTGATGGTGAGTGTTGCTGTCCCACTACCGGTGGCGGCGGCGCCGGCGTTGGTGAATGTCGGCATGACCGCGATGCTCTCACCGGGGTTGACCAGACCGTCGCCGTTGCCTTGGGCCGGGGGCGTGTTGCCGTCATCGAGCGAGGTGTCGGTCACCACGAGATAAGCGCTGCTGCCGTCGGTGGTGAGCGTGCCCTCGTACGGCGCGTGGCCGGGCAGGGTCACGGTTACCGCGACGCCGCTACCGCTCTGAACCGCTTCCAGAGGGATCCGGGCGAGGCCACTGGCATCGGTCAACTGGCAGCCGAGCAACGATGTGCCCTGCACCACCCCGACCCGTGCGCCGACGAGCGGCGCACCGTCCGCGTCGGCAACTGCCCCTTCGACGTAATTGCTACCGACCGGCAGCTGGGCGGTGTGGGTGACGACCAGTTCCGCCGGCGCACTCTTCCAGAAGTTCAGTTCCGGATCGCCCAGCAGGGTGTAAATGTGGAAATAGAACTCCACCGATTCCTCGCCGAGTTCGTCCGCGTCCAGCTCGGTGGGAAAGAACTCGAGGAAGCGCAGCTTGCCGGCGATCATCAGGCTGCCCAGATCGGTGATCTCCTCGGCGACGATGCGCTCGAAGAAGGCGATGGCCATGGCGTCGTTGAAACGGGTGTGTGACCAGTGTTCGCCGTTGCCGATGAAAGCGACGGCGCCCCGGGGGGATGTGGGGCTGCCGGTGCGTAACCAGACCTCACCCATACAGGGTGCGCTGTGGCCGAAGTC
>JAUVBS010000510.1 GCA_030591105.1 bacterium
CGCCAGCCCAGAAACGGGTTGTACTCGCGCTGGGCCCCCAGATAGCCGGAAACCTTGTCGCCACCGACGTCGAGGCTGCGGAAAATCACCGGACGGCCGGCCATCCGCCGCAGGATATCGGTATACATGGCGACCTGAGCCGCCTCGTCCGGGATATCACCGTATTGAAAATAGAGGTACTCGGTCCGTAACAGGCCGACACCCTCGGCCCCGCGCGCGAGCGCCTCGTCGACCTCCACCGGCAACTCGATGTTGGCCAACATACGTACACGGTGGCCGTCCGGGGTCTCGGCAGGTAGGTCCTTCAAGTAGTCGAGCTTGCGACTGATCTTCATCGCCTGTTGACCGAGACTGCTGATGCGGTCGACAGTCTCTTCGTCAGGCGCGACGATCAACTGACCGTTAACACCGTCGATCGCAACCATCTCGCCGTCACGCAGGCCCGAGGCCACACCGCCGAGTCCGAGTACCGCCGGTACACCGAGCGAGCGAGCGAGGATAGCCACATGGCTGGTACTGGCTCCCTCATCGATCACGAAACCGAGCACGGTTTCACGGCCGAGAGCGGCGGTTTCGCTGGGGGTGAGATTCCGGGCTGAGACGATCCTCGGCTGCGGCGGCGGTGTGATCCGGACCGGTTCGGCGTCGTCGAAGGCGAGTAGCACCCGCCGCTCGAGATCGCGCAAGTCGGTGATACGTTCGCGGAATGTCTCTTCCTGGATCGCGAGGAACTGAACGACAATGTCGGCAATAGCGCCGCTGAACGCCGCTTCGGCGTTGATCAAGCGGTCGGCGATGAGCTGGCGTGTTGCCTCGACGATCATCTCGTCCTCGAGCATCAACAGCTGGCTCGAGAGGATCTGAGCTTCCTCGGGACCGAGATCGCGTTCGAGTTTGGCAACCAGGTCGGTCAGTTGCAGCCGGGACCGGTCGACTGCCTGCGCGAAGCGCTCCCGTTCGCCGGCTATTTCTTCGGTAACGATGCTGCGGCGCGACGCAACGACGGTCTGTCTGCGAACCCGATGTACGCTGCCGACGGCGTAACCTGGCGAGGCGGCGATGCCGGTGAAGATCCGCATCGTCACTCACCGCTCTCGGGCGTGGCCAACTCGATTTCGATCAGATGAACTAGCTTCGTAACCGCTTCGTCCTCGTCCGGGCCCGTGACTTCGATGACGACTTCGCTGCCAAATTCGGCCGCTAGACTCGCCAGCCCCATGATGCTTTTGGCGTTGGCCGCGCGGCCGTTGTAGCGGATGGTCACCTCGGCAGAAAATCCCTTGGTCAGGCGCACGATACGGCCGGCAGCTCTGAGGTGGAAGCCGACGGGATCCGAAACTGTGGCGGTAACTCTCTTCAAGATCGTTTTCCTCGTGACGGGCCGGCCGCGCCGGAGCGCGGCCCCCAAAGAACTCACCCGACGATACCGGACAGGCACCAGGCCAGTAGCACCGCGCACAACAGCAAGGCCTCACCGGAAAGACGCCTGCGCAGGATTAGCGGCAGCACGATACCGACCGCCAGCCACGCCGCTGCGCCGTAACCACCGGGACCCGCTTCCGGGTCCAGAACGCGTGTGAAGTAAAACCCAGCGAGCACTCCGGTCAAGATCATTCCGGTACGCTGTGCCGCAGCAATAGCGCGGTGCCAAAGCGGGCGTCCGAGCAATTCCACGATGTCGAAACCGAGCCGGTAACCGGTTAGCAGGGCCCGCCGACGCAGATCCAGCTGCACCAGTGCGAAGAGACCGATGACCGCGATCGAACCGAACGGCAAGCCCATCGCTGCCAGCAGGATCGCTACCAGAAGCAGTGTC
>JAUVBS010000518.1 GCA_030591105.1 bacterium
AGACCGCCACCGAGATCGCGCGGTTGTGCGAGGGGTGGGGGAAGGTGCCGACCGAAGGTCTACGGCGGTCCGTGCTGATGTCGCTACCGCTCTCGTCGACCTTGACGACTTTATCGGGGCGGCTCTTTGCGGTGGTGCGAATAAGCCGTGGCATGGATCCGCTGTACCACGCGATAATCCTTTCGGCGGATGATTACGAGGTCTTCGGATACAATCCGTTCGCGCTGGCCAACGAAGACGTCTTCCTCGACGAGTACACACCGGATCTGGAACTCATCCGCGGCGAGATCGATAACGCAGCACTGATCTCGCTGGTCTCGCCGTTACCGTCGTCGAGCGATGTGGACTTCGTCGATGAAGCGCTACGCCACGTGCTTGCCAACGGCAAACTGCTGTTACCGCTCGAAAGCGTCGACGAACGGTGTGACCGGTTCTTCGCCCTGACCATCGCCGCGATGCCGCTGTCCCTCAAGCAGGACCTACGCTTTGCCTCCTGGGCCACCAGCGAGGTGAACAACTATACGCTGGCGGCGATTTCCATGCGCGGCAGCAACTTCGAGGGTTGGCAGCGATTCTTGATGACGGCAGTTTGCGGGAAAATGCCGGCGCAGACCGAGCATTATATCCAGTCGGTCAAAGAGCGCTTGGCCGATGGTGACTTGGATGGGCTTGAGAAATTCAGCCTCAAGGGAAAAGTCGACCTGAAATTTTCCGCCGACCCGGTCACCTCCGTCCGGCGCGGCGTTTTGACGTCTACTGTCGAGGGTAAGGCCCGACGGCGACCGGTTACCGCGCCGCCGCCTAGACCTGCGGTGGCGACCCGTTCGGTGGTTTCTCCGAATACGGCGTTCCGGTCGCTGCGCTCGTCCACGTCCGGCGTTGCGGCAACAGAGCGGATGGCGCCGGTCCGCAGAGGTGCCCGGCGTAGGAGAGGCAAGGGATATTCGCGTACGATCGTCGCCCTCTTCGCTTTCGCCCTGGTCCTGTCGGGCGGTGCTCTGTTGTTGCGTCAGAGCAATCTGCTCGATCTGAAGTGGCTGAAAGTCGGGGACAGTAGTCGCTCAGAAGGGTCTCTCCTCGGAGTAGTCGACGTAGGCAGCGTTTACGACCGGGTGCTTCAGGAATGGCTTGCCGCTGGACTCGGCACCGAGACAACGCGGTCCGACGAGCACGGCGCAGGGCTGACCGTATTGGCCGAGCAGGCCGGCGTACCACTGCACCAGCAGGGCGCCATGTTCGTCCAGCTCGCCGCCGAGGGTGTGCAGCAGATCGGACGCGCGCAGCGCGAGCAGCAACGGTTGGAATCGTTGGCTCAGCGTGGCGTGGTCCTCGAGCAGGAGCTGCGCCGGTTGGTGCTCGGATACTATTCGCTGAACGAAGGAGTACGGTGGCGGGATCTGGGCCGTCTACCCGATACCAAGCTGACTGCGCGCTGGGACTCTCTCAAGCGCCGACGCAGTAGCAAGCTACAATCGGCTCAGCACGGTCTGCGTATCGAAGGATTGCTCAGGAATGTTCGCCGCGCCCGAGGTCAGATCGACGGCACGCTGCAGATGATCCTGGCGCTCGAAAATCCCCGTTGCGACGACCGCTGGATCGAACGTCTGAGCCGAGCCGCGGAGGCAGCTCCGCGCGGTGCCGGTAGCGAGACCGAGCTTTACCGCGGTGCGGCCCGCGCCGTGGTGCAGCTCAAGCGCGCCGAGAC
>JAUVBS010000445.1 GCA_030591105.1 bacterium
ACGGTCACTCCGCGCGCTGTTTCTCGCCTCGCTCATCAGTACCCCTTTGGTCTCACATTAGCAGACGCCCGGCATCGATCGTTATGGTCTGGCCGGTGATACTGCGGTTTTCCAGCAGGAATAGCAGTGCCTTGCCCACGTCTTCGAGCTGCGGAAAGCGTCGCAGCGGAATTTCATCCCGGAGCGTGTGTATGTAACTTTCTGGCGCCAGTTCCGGCGGTAGCACGGCACCGAGAGCCAGTTCGTTCACGCGGATCCGCGGCGCGAACGCCCGGGCCAAGCCGAGCGTCAATCCGTGCAGACCCACCTTGCTGACTGTGTACGCGAAGTGATCGGCGCCCGGGCGTAGGCCGCGGATATCGTTCAGGTTGACGATGTCCCCCTCGCAATCGTCCGGTAGCTGACGCGCAAACGCCTGACTCAGCAAGAACGGCGCGGTGAGGTTGATGTCTTGGTGCCGTTGCCACTGCTGTAGATCGGTCTCCAGCACGCCAATGCGCGCGAAGACCGACGCGTTGTTGATCAAGATCGACAACGGTCCAAACGTCGGCTCTGCTTCGGAAACGATGGTCGCTGGTACCTGCGGATCAGAGAGATCGCCGGACACCAGCGCAACCCGGGCGCCGAAACTCGCCGCTTCCTCGGCCGTCGTCTTGGCCTCGGCTTCGGACCGGTGGTGGTGGATGATCACGTTGGCCCCGCAGCGGGCGAGATCGAGCACGAACTGACGCCCAATCCGACGCGCACCGCCGGTGACCAATGCGACCCGGCCGGCCAGAGGTCCCGCCTTACGATCGCTGTCGGTCTTCTCCACGCAGGTTTCCTTTCGGTGTGGTCGTCAGTGTGGCAGCCGGCGTGCCGGTCGGTGCGGCGGTCTCCGCGGTGATCCCCGCGGCAGTCCCCGTGGCGGTCCCCGCGGCGGTCCCCGCGGCAGTATTGACCCGCTGGTCAGATCTGCAATGTCACCACGATGGCACCGGCGCCGCCCCACTTCGGTGGGGCTTCGCGCCAGCTGAGCACCAGCGCCGGATGCTCATCGCACCAATCCCGTACGATTGGCCCGAGCACCGCGACCTGTCCAGGCGACTTGTGGCCGCGGCCGTGGATCACCAGCAACTCACGCCTCTTCTGCCGCTGGTATGCCCGTAGCTGCGCTTCCAGCCGAGCCAGCGCTTCCTCGACGCGAAGCTTGCGCAGGTGGATTTCCGGCGGAGCGTCCGGATCGCGCGCCGGCCGCCGATTGATCGACTCGTCCACCGCATCGTAGCGGATGGACCGCCGCTTACCGCGCCGGCCTGTGGTCCGGTCACCATTACCCCTGGGTGTCTTCCGTCCCACCCGGATTCTCCTCTGTCACGGGTCCGTCCACCTCCGGATCCGGTTGCAATTGCACGAGCGTGGCTCCCCACGAGCCGGCATCAGATCGTTGACCATACCACACGACAGCCGGGTGCCGATCAAGGATCCCGTGCACAATCCGTCGCAACGTCCCGGACCCCTTGCCGTGCACGATCCGTATGTCGAGGATTCCGCGCGCCAGACACTCGGCCAGGTACGCGGGTACCAGATCCTTCACGTCGCGCGGCGTGAAAGTGTGCAGATCGAGACAACCATCGATGGGCATCTCGACGGCATCGGGATGTTCCTGCGGATCGTACTGCTCGGCCATGCGATCTCTCTCCGACCAGCTAGCTTCGGTCGCCCCGCCGTCAAGCCGCCGGCTGCATTACATCTCGGTCGCGACCTCGTCCGACGGAGCCTCGACCCAGAGCCAGCCGCGGAGATCGCCCTCGGCAAAGCCCACCGCCTGATCGTCGGGGTAGTCCTCGGCGAGCGTCGCCCGGATTGCTTGGTCGATCTCATCAGCCGAACCGTGGCACATCTGGCACGCGGCCTTCAGACGGATCGGCAGCAGCGCGCCGAGTTCGCCGTTCGGTCCGGCGAGGTAGGTCGGGACCTCGACGAGATCCGCGACATAGGCGTCCGCCCAGGCCGGCGCCACATTGGCCGGATTGCGGAGCCGGTGCGAGGTGCGGCCGATCTCGAGACCATACGTATCCGATACCTGCGCCGCCACCGACGGTGCTCTTTCCTGACACACCCCGATCGCTGCGCTCGGATCGCCGGCCGCGAGCGCTGCGGACAGCTCACCCATCAGCTCGGTAGCCAACGCCTTGGCGGCGGTCAGCATGAGCTCCTGCTGGGCTTGCTGGGTTTCGGTCATCCCATCGGGCAGGACCCCCTCCCACTTCAAAGCCGTCGTCTCCTCGACGACCGCGCGTTCTTCCGCCGATTGCGTACAACCGACCAGCGCGATACAGAGACCAATACACGCCACCGTGAAACGCTTCATCACGCCCCCCTTTGTCGATAGATGCAGGTGTTGGATTCAGGCGGTCATCATCGGCCTCCGGGA
>JAUVBS010000417.1 GCA_030591105.1 bacterium
ACCAGGTCCGCTGGCGCTTGGCGTACTGACGGGTGGCGGTGACGATGCGTTCGTGAAGCTCGTCGCGCGCCAGATCGCCGCGCAGATAGGCGACGATCTCGCGGTAGCCGATACTCGCGAGGCCGGGGCAATCTGCCGGGTAGCGGGTCAAGAGCGCTTCGGTTTCGGCGATCCAACCGCCGGTGAGCATGATCTCTGTCCGCCGCGCAATACGCTCGTTCAATTCGTCCATCGGCCGTGTCAGATAGAAGGTCGGAAACTCCAGCCCCAGGCTTGGCTGCGGCCGCTGTGCAGCTACCAGTTCGCTCATGGGGCGGCCGGTCAGCGCGTGAATCTCCACCGCCCGCTGGCTGCGGTAGCGGTCGTTCCGATGGATCCGGGCGTACCCCTGCGGATCGACGGCTCTCAGCCGCCGCCGGATCTCCTCGTCGCTCAACGCGGCGAGAGAGGCACGTACGTCCGGCAAGCGGGCATCGGCATCGTCCGGCAACTTTAGCAGCCCTTCCAGCAACGCCGTCAGATACAGTCCGGCACCGCCGACCAGGATCGGTCGCTTGCCGCGGGTGACGCAATCGTTGATAGTGCGCTCGAAGTCATCGCGATAACGTTTAGCAGAGTAAGTATATAACGGGTCGAGAAAGTCGATCAGGTGGTGACGACAGGCGGCCTGTTCTTCCGCACTCGGCTGCGCCGTACCGATGCGCAACCCGTGGTAGATCTGCCGACTGTCGAGACTGATGACTTCGATGGGGTATCGTGCTGCCAGGTCGACGATCAGGCCCGTCTTGCCCACCGCAGTTGGACCGACGATGGCCACGCAATAGCTGATACCAGGTTGCCGATGCGGGGCCTCTCCCCCGCTCGCGGCCGTATCGCCGTGAGGTTCCCCGGGGGGCCCTCGTCGATCGGGTGCCGCGTCGTCGGCCACACCATCGTGCTCCGCTGCCATCTCACCGCCTCCCGAACCGCTTCTCCAGCTCCTCGAGGGTAAACTGTATCAGGGTGGGACGGCCGTGAGGGCAGCTCAATGGCGTGTCGGTGGCGAACAGCTGATCGACCAGGTTCTGCATCTCCGGTACGGTCAGCGGCTCACCGGCGCGTACGGCGCCGTGGCAAGCGAAGCTGGCAATGAGATCGACTTGCGCCGGCTGGCTCGGCTGATCATCGACGGTCAGATCGTCCAGGATGTCGAGCAGCAGCCGACCTTCGTGCCAGTTCTTCAGACTCGCCGGAATGCCCTGGACGAGTACCGACTGGCCGCCGAAAGGTTGAATCGTGAACCCGAGCGCGGTGAGTTGCTCGCCGTGAGCATGGAACGCCTGGATCTGTACGGGCGAGAGCTCGAGGTGTGCCGGGAAGAGTAATTGCTGGGTCGGTACTCCCTGGCTGTTCTCCTCCAGCGCTCGCTTGGCTTCGTTATAGAGGATCCGCTCGTGGCTATTGTGCTGGTCGATCAGCACCAGCCCACCGCGGATCTGCGTGACGATGTAGGTGCGGTGTAGCTGCCAGAACGGTGCCGGGTGCAACGAGACATCGCCCGCTGAAACGATGGTGTCGGCCGCCGGCGTGTCGCCGAAAGGGAGTGCATCGGAACGGTTCGCCGCGGCGCCAGGCCTGCCGAAAAGTTCCGACTGCCGGCCCGGTGCACTGGCCGCCAAGCCGCCGGCAGTGTCGCCCCGGAAGTGGCGCCGCAAAAAATCCGCCTCGGCCTCGGCGATGCCGGCCAAACGTGCGTCATCTGTTCCGGCTCCAGGCTGTGCCGTGTCCACGGCCGCAACGTCACCCATCGGCGGTCCGAACGGCGCGGTCGCGCGTAGGCTCAACCCTTCTTGAAGCGCTTTCTTGAGCAAGCTGAACACCTGGCGTTCGAGCAGTAGGCGTACTTCACTCTTGGCCGGGTGCACATTCACATCGACCTCACCGGGCGGGACTTGCAAGAACGCGATCACCACCGGGTGCTTGCCCGGCGGGATGACCTCCTTGTACGCCTGGAAAATCGCCTGCGACAAGAGCGAACTATCGATGGGGCGGCGGTTGACGTAGAGGAACTGCTGTTCGCGATTACCGCGTACCCAGGTGGGACGTGAGGCGAGGCCGGCTACGCCGAATCCACCCGCCTCCAGCTCGAAACGGGCCATGTGATCGGTAACCGACCCGCCGAGGATATCCCGCGCGCGACCCGGTAGCGAGTCGTTGGGCAGCAGGTCGAGTAAAGTCTTGCCGTCGCCGCGCAGCAGCCAGCGTACTTCCCAGTGGGCCAACGCCAGGGCGGTGACCGTCTTGACCACTGCACGTCGTTCGGCCTGAGCGCTCTTGAGGTATTTGCGTCGCGCCGGGGTGTTGTAGAACAGGTCACTGACCGTCACCGAGGTCCCGCGGTTGCGGGGCGCCGGTTCGCGGCGCTTTACCTGACCTGCCTCGAGATCGATCAGCCCGCCGACCTCCTCGTCGTCCACCTTGCTCAGGATCTCCAACCGGCTGACCGACGCGATGCTAGCGAGCGCCTCACCGCGGAAGCCAAACGAACCGACCCGCAGGATGTCTGCTGCCGAAGCGATCTTGCTGGTGGCATGCCGTTCGCAGGCGAGTGGTAGCTCCTGGAAAGCGATACCGTGGCCGTCGTCTTCCA
>JAUVBS010000325.1 GCA_030591105.1 bacterium
ACCTGATCCCGCAGCAGTACCGATCTGGGCTGGGAACACGGCGCAAAGGCAATGCCGTGCGTGCAAAGCGCACGGAAAACCACGCTACTGAGGAGTTAATGCAAGGTTAGTACCGGGACATCCCGTCTGGCGGTATGCGAGTGGGCCGCGGCCCACGGCTGCACAGGGGGTAACTCGCTGGCATCGTCCGCGTCAGCGATAGACCGCCTTGACCCGTGCCCAGCTACCGGATTCCGCGTCGATGGCCTCACCGTCGAGCTGCACGTAGTTCCACATGCCCTCTTCGCCCTGGGCGTGCATGGCCGCCAGGTTGCTCGCCGGTTGCGGGCAGCCGTCGGGCACCGGGTCGGCGACCCAGGCGGTGAACGTCGCGATGAACATCGGCTCGCTCACCACGAAGTAGTCGATCAACGGCTCGGCATAGAGGAGCAAGTGGAAACCCGGATCGCCGGGACATCCGATACACGTGGCCCAAGCGGCGGTACCAGCGAGCACATCGAGTTCGGTCCAGTCGGTATCCGGCGGTATGTCGACGGCCGTACCGTAGTAATGCACCATCTCGCACTCGAGGCACGAGCCACCCAAGCCGACCCAGATCTCGTTGATCAGCTCGTCCGGTTCCGTCGGGGCGAGGATCATCCTCACCGTGGCTATCTCGTCGAAGGTCAGATCATTGATGGTGTTGGGATCGTCGTCGGTGTCGATGTCGAGCAGTATCTCATAACCGATCGCAGGTGTCGCCAGTAAGACGGCGCAGCAGAGTGCCAGAATCGTCCGTCTCATCACTCCCCCCTTCCGGTGAAACTATTAGATCGCCTGCAATGATTATACACCTATTCGTCCCGAGTTTCCATCTCCTCGAGCAGAGCGATGAACCCGAACAGTTCGGCCAGATCGACCTGAGCAGCAACCTCCAGCCGGTGCTCACCGACCCCAACGGCCAATCGGATATCGATCGGATCACCGGCAGGCGGTACCGGCGGCGCATCCTCTCCGGTCGCGGTCCAGATTGTCAGCAGGCCGGTCATCATACGCCGCAGATCGCCGACCACCAGGTACTGCGTCCGTTCGCCGGACCAGGTGTGCGCTGCCGAGACAGCTGCTGGTACGCGACCGCCCTCTGTTTGCACCTTCTGCAAAAGTTCCGCCAGCGCCGACTCGCCCCGTGGATCACCACACGCGATGACCAGATCGCCCGTCGTCGTGACCCAGAATACCGGCACGACCAGACCGAACATGGCCTGTAGATCGAGGAGATCCTCGTACTCCACGGCCGCCAGCGTATCGGCCGTCGCGGCGGCGAGGATTGCCGGGTCGAACGCCATCCGGTAACCGCTCGCCGTGTGGCCCGCGATCTCGCGCGTACCGACCGCTTCTAACGTCATGCCCAGATCGAGGGTCCCGAGCGCCGTATAGGATGAGATCAGTCGGTCGAGGGTGGCCGACGCGTCGTCGTCCTGCAGGAGCACGACGTAGCGGAAACCGGCATCGGTAATATCGGTCGTTTGCACTGTGGGTTGGCTCCAGTACTGCGCGGTCGTCAGGATCTGTTCGAGCCAAGCGCGGTACGGATCGGCGAATTCTGCGGACATCTCGGTCGTGGCGGCCTGCAACAGGAATTCCGCCAGCGCAGGGAATCGTGCCAGCTGGGTCGCCAGATCGATCGCGGAGACCGAGAGGTATGCCGAATCATCGGGCAGGTACTTGGTCAGCGCAATGGCCTCGGCAAAGGAAGGTTGCGGCCCCGGATCGAGAACGCTGCCCGGCACGATCGTCAGCGTTTTGCGTAGCTCCAGTTGACCGTCCGCAAGCTCCGCGGTGACCGTGAGTCGTCGAGCCGAATCCATGAACCCGCCGGCGATTTCAGTCAGGGTGGCCATGGTCTGCGAATCGAGGGTTTCCAGCAGATACGCTTCGGTAGCGGTAGCGGTCGAGTCGGCCGCAGCGGCCGCCTGCTGTTGCTGCGCCAGGACCATCAGGCCCATCTCCACCAGCGGCCGATAGAGCGTCACGATCGTCTCCAGATCGGCCCGCATCACCAGATCGCCCGCGGGTAGACCGCCGGCCAGATCCGGTGGCCGCCCTCCAGGCTGGTAATCGGGGTCGGTGGCGAGCGCCGCGTAGCCCCCAGACACCTCGACCCGCGGCACACCGGTCAACACACTCAGCGCCACCTCGTCTCGCATCTCTTTTCGTAACGGCAACACGACGGTACGCTGGATGCCGGCTGATTCGAGCGGGGACAGGACTTGCCACGCCACGATCACCGGACGGCTGGGATCGATGATCGCCGCGACGTTGGGGATGAAGTCATCCAGCATCGCCAAGAACGAGACCGTGTCGGCCGCGGCAGAATCCACGCGCCGATAAAGATCGTGCAATCCGGCGTCGAGCTGCTCGGGATCACCAATCACGAGGATCACCTCGCAGGAACCGGGCAACAGAGTCAACGCCTCACGAGGTAAGTTCAGAATTCGATCCTGGGCGACCGCTGGCGGCGGACCGGCCAGTGCCGAGACCGATACGACGAATAGCACCAGGATCAGCAGTAACGGCCGCAACCGCTGCGACGGCCGCAACAACCGCGGCGGGTCAAATTGGTCGTGCATAACAGGCTCCTCGGCTGGCCGACTGCGTCAATTGCCGCTGGCGCCGTGGTCGTCGACGGCACCGCGGGTATCGCTCGTATCGGCCGCGCTACTGGTATCGCTGGTACTGCCGGCACTGTTGGCATTGCTGGCGGCTGCGTCGGCAGCCAGTTCACGCGCGATGGTCGCTACCATCTGGGCAAAATCGTCCTCGGCAAACCCTTGGGACTGGTAGACGATCTCGCCTGCCGCATCGATGACGTAGTTGCGCGGGATGTATGCCTTGGCATAGAGCGCGAACGCCTCGCGCTGCGCGTCCAGCGCAAACGTCCAGCTCAGACCGCGCTCGCGTACGAACGGCGCGACGACCTGGATCGTCTCCTGGCGCGCCACCGATACCATGGCAAACCGATCGCCGGCGAAGCGCTGCCACACCCTGTCTTGCAAGTGCGGCATCTCGTCGATACAAGGCGGGCACCAGGTGGCGAAAAAATTCACCAAGACAACCTTGCCGCGCTGGTCGGAGAGACGGAATACCTCGCCACCGAGCGTCGGTAGTGCAAAGTCGGGTGCCGGCTGACCGAGCACGGTCAGAGTGGCCGCGGCGACTTCTGCCGAGGAATCATCATGGCTTTGCCGGCCGTCGGAGCAGGCCGCCAAAAACACTGTTGTGCTCAGCGCAACAACGATGAGCAACGGTCGGATCAAACGTCGGCCTCCTCGGTAGGTTGTTTCGTGAACAAGCCGGCAGCAGAGGCGACCACCGGACAAAGGGAAAGCGCGACCGCTCTGGCGACCAAAGTCACCAGTACAGTCGCGCCGTACTCAATGGCGATCACCACACGCGACGGGTAGGCTCTCGGCCAGACCTCATCGGGTGTCAGGACCCTTTACCAGCTCCGGTCGCCACCACCG
>JAUVBS010000060.1 GCA_030591105.1 bacterium
AGATCAATTTCTATCCAGGGTTCTTTATCTTCTTCAGAGGGTGACCAGGCATGCCCGACCCAATCGCCATTCACCACAGAACCGGCGCACCAGCAGTTGTCGCCACACCCCCAGCGCGACGATCGGCAGTAATATCGCAGCCCACCAGTACCACAGCTCGGGTAGCGACCGCCAGCGCCGTCGGACACCGCCGGACACCGGGTGCACGAAGGCTAGATCACGGCCAAGACGCGCGACTTCGCTGCGCAAGAAACCTGACATCTCGTCGCCCGCCACCGGTAGATCACTGGGCACAACCGTCAGTACGCCGGGACGCGCGCGGGCCAACCGGTACCGCCCTTCATCGGGATCGAAGTAGCTCAATACGACCGTCGGCAGTGAATACGTACCCTCGCGGGTCGGTACCAAGACCTTCTCAACCACGAGACGGCTACGCAATCGCTCGCCGGAAACGTCGACCTCCAGTTCCTCGGCGGCATCGTGCAGACGTATCGATTCGGGCATATCAACCGGCAAATCGGCCAGACTTTTCAGGAAGCCATCGGCGCGTAGTACGATCTTCAGCCCGACCGCCTCACCGCGGGGTACGGTGCTGCGGTCCACCTCCGCAGTCAAGCCGACCGCAGCGGCTACCACACCGGTGAATCCGGGCGGCCGTGGTGTCGGCAGCGGACGCACTTGGATGACGATCGGGTCGGTCACCAGCCGCCGCGGACCGGAGTGCCGCCGCCGCGAGAAGAACCGCCCGAACGGATCGTCGGGAAATGTCAACTCGGCAGGCTCGATGGTCAGCTCGCCCGCACGGGCAGGAAACAGCGCGTACCGGATCTCGGTAACCTGGTAATTCATATTCCGCACGCGTGTACGGTAGTGGCGTTCGGGAGGCAGATCTTCACGCCAGAAACCCTCGGTGCGCGGCGCCTTGTAAGTAGGATTCTCCCACGGCGTGATCCGTCGGTAGTACTTGAAGCTCAATACGATCTGTTCGCTGACATAGACCGCGGCACGGTCGACGCTCGTGGTGATGAAGACATCGTCTCCAGCTTGACCGCCGCCGCTCTTCTCACCACGCGACGCTGGCTCGCTAGCGGTGCGCCGTCCGGTGTCGGCAGAACGCTGCTGGCTGTCACTCGACTGACCAGCCGGCAGCACCTCGACGGTGATGGCGCGGGTCGTATATTCGTGGCCGTCGAGCTCGATCTTCAACACCGGGATCTTGAAATCTGTTTGGCGCCGTACCTGTAAGTGGAAAACTGTGGTGACCGTAGCCTCGGTGCGGCCATCGCTGAAGACGAAGCTCTGGCTCGTCCCCCCCCGGTAGACTTCGACCCCCTCGATCTGTGGCTTCGCGACGGTCGGAGCACCGCCGAAGGATCCCTCGACAGTGATCGTCAATTCGACCGTCTCGCCGACCGGTACGCGCTTGCGGTCGACTTCCGCCTTGACCGTGGTTGCCGCCGCCGCGCCGGCATCGACGACCACGATCAACGCTGCCCCCATGAGTACGGCAGTCGCCCAGCGGCGAGCGACCGCGGTCGATCGGAGCCGATTCGTCGCGATCTGTTGCCGGCTCACCATCGTTTCCCGCTCGTGTTGCTTGGCTCTTGCAGCCGCTGTTGCACCGATCGTTTCAGTTGCTCCTCATCGTGGTCGAGCGCCCGCAGCAGCTGCAATGCCTGCTCGCGGGACAGCTGTTCTGCCGCGGCCTCGTCCGGCTCAGTCTGCGTCGGTGACTCCTGCGCATCCGGCGGCGACCCGTCCGGCGGCGACGAGTCCGACGTTTCTTGCTCGTCCTGGTCCTGCTGGTCCTGCTGATCCTGTTGATTTTGTTGGTCTCGTTGATCTTGTTGATCTTGTTGATCTTGCTGATCTTGCTGATCTTGCTGATCTTGCTGATCCGGTTGTTGCTCCTGGTTGTCCGGCGGCGGCTCGTCGAGTAGCCGTTGGGCAACCTCGAGGTTGAACAGTGCATCTTGCTGATCGGGATCCAGACCCAACGAGCGTCGTAACGCCTCGCTTGCTTGGGCCGCATCGCCGCTGGCCAGCAGGCTCGTACCGGCATTGTAGAAACTTTCGGCCCGTAGCTGCTCGTCCTCGGTCTGTCGCAGCGCGCGCCGGAACTCGATCACTGCGTCCTGATACCGCTCGAGTCGGTGCAGGGTTTCGCCGACGGCCAAGCTCAGCCGCGGATCGTCCGGGTCCAGGGCGCGGGCGGCCTCGAATTCCGGCAGAGCCCCTTCGTAGTCACCCGCGCGGTAGAGATCGCTCCCCCGCTCGGCATGCCGCGCGCCCGCGGGACGCCACACCGCCGCCGCGGCCACCGGCACAGGTGCGAGCAGAGACGACATCGTCAGCAGCATCGCCACAACCAACAATACCGGCGCCGAAATGATCGAGCCTGCTGCTGTGAGCGACGGACGCCGCGAGCGGATCAGCAGACGCACCCAGAAACAGACCAAGGCCAACATCAACGGCCAAGCGAAACGCTCCTCAAAAGCGGTGATGCGACGTTCCTGTAGGTCCCGCTCACCCAGCTGCGCAATCACCCCGCGTAACCGCTCGCCGGCCATACCGTCGACACCGACCCGAAACGAACTGCCGCCGCCGATGCCGGCCAGCGTTTCGAGAGCATGCAGATCCAGCCGGGTCATCACCACATTCCCATCGATATCGCGCAAGAAACCGTCGGGCCGTCCCTGCGCGTCATGAACCGGGATCAAGCCACCGGTCTCCTCGCCGATGCCGACCGGGATAACGCTGATACCGTCGGCGGCGCAGCGGCGCGCTTCCGCCTCCCAATCCCCTTCGAGATCTTCTCCGTCGGTGACCAACAGGATTGCTTGGAACGCCTCGCCACGACCCTCAGCGGCGGTCAGTAGTTCGCGGCTGACCGCCAGAGCCGATGCGATGGCCGTTCCCTGGTACGAGATCATGTCCGGCTCTGCCATACGTAGAAACAGGCTCGCGGTTCCGTAGTCGAGGGTCAAGGGACACTGCACGAACGCAGCCCCCGCGAATAGAACCAGACCGACCCGACCGCGGTCGTGGTGGGCCAAGAAACGGCCTAGCTCTCCCTTGGCGCGCTCGAGACGGCTGGGCGGCACATCCTCGGCGAGCATCGAGTTGGAGATGTCCAGAGCGATGACGATATCGGTACCTTTTTGCGTGACAGTCACTTCGCTGGCGCCCCACTGGGGACGGGCGAGGGCTATGATCAGCCAAAACAGACCGCAGTAGGTCAGGAAGCGGCGCCACGGCTGCAGACGCGGGTTGAGTCCCTCGATGTGTTCGGGGCCGCGCCGGCCGAACAGATCGGCCAGCCGGCGGCGGGCGGTGCGGTCGCTGGCGCGTAACAACAGCACCAAGAGCGGCAACGCCAACAAGAGCAACAGCCACTGCGACGCGGCAAATCTCACGGCAACCTCCTGAGCCAGGTCGCACAGAGCAGCGCCTCGACCAGCAGCAAGACCAGAGCCGGGCCGGCGTACCACCCCATCAGTTCGCGGTGGTAAGTACTGACGAGCGTCTCGTTACGCGTGGTCTCCAGCCTATCGATGGTCGCGAAGATTCCCGTTAGAGCCTCGGGGTCAGTGGCACGGAACATCTCACCCCCGGTGGTCGCCGCGATTCTGCGGAGCAATTCCTCGTCGATCTTCGTTTCCATGGGACGTGTGCGGCGCCCGAAGATCGGGTCGTCCACCGGATAGGGTGCCACACCCTCGCGTCCGATGGCCACGGTGTAAACACGCACGTCGAGAGTCCGTGCTAGTTCAGCTGCGGTCTCCGGCTCAAGCGTCGAGTCGTTGTTCAGACCGTCGGTCAACAGAATCACCACTTTGCTCTCGGCGTCGGAGTCCTTCAACCGGTTCACTGCAGTCGCTAAACCGAGACCGATGGCCGTTCCGTCGTCGATCATCCCGACAGCAACCTCGTCGAGGAATTCGAGCAATACCCGGTGGTCGAGGGTAAGTGGGCACTGGGTGAAGGCCTTTGCAGCGAACAACACCAGCCCGGCGCGGTCGTGGGGTCGGCCCGCGATGAAGTCGCGGATCACCCGCTTCGCCGCTCCGAGTCGATCCTCGGGCTCGAAGTCCAGGGCGCGCATGCTGCCGCTGATGTCCAGCGCCACGACGATGTCGATCCCCTCCCCTGCAACCTGTTGGCTCAGATGCGACACGCGGGGGCGAGCGAGGGCGATCACCATCAGGACCATCGCCAACACAGTCAGCCAAGGCGACAGTTTACGCAGACGGACACGGAAGCTACCGCTGCTCGGCAGTAACGAGAGCCGCGAGTGGCGCAACGCCTCCGGTTGGTGGTTGGACCGACGGTGTAACCAGAAACCGATGACCACCGGCACTAGCAATAACAACGCCCATGGTCGGGCCAGTTCGATCAACGTGCACCTCCGGTGGGTCCGGCCGATGCCGTGTCGCTCGATCCCACCACAACTACCGGTCCGTAGCACTGTTGCAACTGCACCCACGCCTGCTCGGCTGCCAGACGCAACGACGCAGCAACCGGAGTGATCACCTCGTCACAGCGATCCTGACTGATCAGCGCGATGGCGCGTGCCATCTGCGCCCGGCAAATGTCACGTGCGATCGGGTCGGGCCGATACCGACGTTCGTCGCCGGCGCGTATCAACTCGGCATAGCCGGTAAGATCAGCTGTCGAGTAGCCAAGCCGTACGCCCGCCGGTACGATCTCAGTCGCCGTCAACTCGCCCGCCGGCAGGTGGAAGCGATCCCGCAGAAAAACGCGGACCACCTTGATCAGACGATCCAGATATGCGTGTTCGTCTCCGCGGGCGGTTAGCTCAGCCTGCTCCAACTCCCACAACGCCACGGCCGCAGCGAGGTCTGGCGGCGGCGCCAACGGTCGGTCGGCCGGAACCGCACGCAGCCGGCGTTGGCGGCGCCACAGCCACCGGATCACCAGCGCCAAAAGGAGCGCGACGACGCCCGCGGCCAGCAGCGCGGCGGCATGCCACCCCAGCGTCCGCGGTTCACGAATCGCCGCGATCTGATCCGTACCGACGGTGCGACCGAACACCTGCACCACCGCCGACGTGAGGCCAGACCGGCTTGGCGTCGCGGCGCCGGACGATCCGTCTGTTTCTTCGCCACGCTGCGACGCCCAGACCGCGACGAATGGGCCGACGCGGTAGATACGTAACGGAATCTCGGCTCGCCAACCGTCCGGTATCGGCGGCGACGTAGCCGGTCCGCCTATCCCGGTATCGGTACGCCCCAAGCCGGAACCGCGGCCGTTTCGCTCCTCGCCGGTTGCCGCCAGCTCGACCCAGGCCGCAGCGAAGCGCAGCGAGTCCGGCGCAAACCCATCTACGGGGTGGGGATATTCGATGGTCAGATAGGCCAAATCGCCGAACTGCAACGTGTCCGGCCACACCTCGAAGGCCAGGGGAACGGGCCACCGGTTCGGTCCGGTGACCAGTAGCCGCGCGGTATCTTGGTCCGTAGACGCCGGCGGCCGCAGCGCCGTGCCGGGCGGGACCGTCACCGGGACACCGGACCGCGGTGGAGTCTGCAGAGCTTGTGCCTTCGCCGCACCGAGCGGCGCCAGCAGCAGCAGCAGCGCGACGGCGACCAGTACGACACGATCGAGCCGCATCAGCGCATCCCCCGGCGAATCCGTCCGGCCCGTTCGACGAAAAATTTCTGCAGCGGTTCGACGTACGAGCGCGAAGCATCAATGTCGACCAGGTCGACCTTGAGTGCCCGCAACCGCCGCTCGAGGACCGTGTCGTGTTGTCGCGCTCGTTGCGCAAGGATTTCGGTCGTCTGCCGATCGGAGGTATCGACCAGCGCCGTACGTCCGGTTTCGGCGTCTTGCCACCGCACCAGACCGACCGACGGCAACTGTGTTTCGCGCGGATCACGCACCCGTACTGCGACACAATCGTGCCGGCGAGCCACCGGCCGCAGGCTAGTTGTGAAATCGTCGGCCCAGAAGTCCGAGACGATGAACACCGTCGCGCGTCGCTTGAGTACCGAGCCGAGCAACTGGAGCGGCGCATCCAGATCGGTCCCGCGACCCTGGGGCCGATAGGTGAGCAATTCGCGGATCAACCGCAGTACATGGGTGCGGCCCTTGGCCGGCGGGATGTATTTCTCCACCCGATCGCTGAACAACACCAAGCCAACCTTGTCTTGGTTACTGATCGCCGCAAACGCAAGCACGCCGGCGAGTTCGGCAACGATCTCCGCCTTGTTACGGCGACCGGAACCGAAACGGCCACTACCGCTCACGTCGGCGGCCAGCATGACTGTCAATTCGCGTTCTTCGTCGAAGAGCTTGACGTACGGCTGGCCGGTGCGCGCGGTAACGTTCCAGTCGATGGTACGGATATCGTCACCCGGAACATACTCGCGCACTTCGCGGAACTCGATACCGAGCCCTTTGAACACTGAGTGATAAACGCCACCAAAGGTCTCCTCCACCAGACGCCGGGTACGGATCTCGATCCGACGCACAGCGGCGAAGATCTCCGGTGGGATCGCTGAATTCGTCCGGTTGTCGCCAGGACGTGCGCTCACGACATCGCGCTCCTTTCAGCCGTGCTCAGCCGGCTTCGGTCACCGCCGATCACGGCACTTCGACGTGGTCGAGCAGGGTGGTGACGATGTCGTCGCTGGTTAAATCCTCGGCCTCGGCCTCGTAGGTGATCAGTATGCGGTGACGGAGCACCTCTGGACCGACTGCCTTGACGTCTTCAGGTATCACGAAGGCGCGTCCCCGCATCAAGGCCCGGGCACGGGAGAGCTGGGTCAACGCAAGCGTGGCCCGCGGCGAAGCGCCGTAAGCGATCAAAGGAGCCAGGTCCAACCCGAAGCGCTGCGGTTCGCGCGTCGCGAAAACGAGGTTCAGGATGTAGGTCTTGATCTTCTCGTCCATGAAAACGGTACCGGCCGCTTCGGCGATGGTGTCGATCTCTGCAGGGGTGATCACCGGTTCGATCCGGGGTATCTCGCGTCCCGCCATCCGTTCGAGAATCTGACGCTCCTCTACCTCGGTGGGGTAGCCGACCCGCAGCTTCAGCAGGAAACGATCCACCTGTGCCTCGGGCAGTGGATAGGTCCCTTCCTGCTCGATGGGGTTCTGGGTGGCCAGGACCAGAAACGGATGCGGCAGCGGAAACGTCTCTTCCCCGATGGTGACCTGCCGCTCTTGCATCGCCTCGAGCAGCGCACTCTGTACCTTGGCGGGCGCACGGTTGATCTCGTCGGCCAGCACGATGTTGCTGAATACCGGTCCCCGCTTGATGGTGAACTCTCCCGTCTCACGACGGTAGATGGTGGTCCCGACGATGTCGGCGGGCAAGAGATCGGGCGTGAATTGTATACGTTTGAAGTCGGTGTCGACCGCCGCGGCGAGCGTACGCACCGCCAGGGTCTTGGCCAGGCCAGGAACCCCCTCGAGCAGAATGTGACCGCCGGTTACCAACCCCAGCAGAAGCCCTTCCATCATCGACCGCTGGCCCACGATGATCTCTCCGGTCGCGACGAGGACCCTTTCGAGCCGCGCCGCCATCTCTTCGGCTTGCATCTTGTCGAGTACGTTTTCCGCGGACATGTACCACCTTCTGTCTGTAGAGAACCGACCTTCGGCACACCGGCGAGGGCCGACCTGTGGGTGCTTCTGCGACAATCAGCCGAGGGCGCATACACCCGACGGAGCGAGTGGTTCCCGGCCGGTAGCCGGATCGGTGCGCCGCGTGCCGAGCAGAAGATAAGCCATGGCGTTTTCTCTTGCCAACGGCGATGAAAGGCCTTTCAATGAACGAGCCCAGGCGAACGGGTCCGTAGCGGCGAAAAAACGGAAAGGATCACCTTGCGGCTCACCTCGAACAAGATCGAACATCTAGCCGGCAGACTCCTGCATCTGTGCCAACAGAGCAAGCAGATCCATGTGCCCGGTAGTGCAGATCTGGTGATCCGCACCATCGAAGATGTCATCTTCGCCGACATGCGCCGCGAGGAGGAGATCGACGAACAGGTGGACGAGCTCATCCAGAAGCACAAGAACGAAATCCAGACCTTAGAGATGGACATGGGATCGCTACGCAACAAGTTCAAGCGCGAAATCGCCAAGAAACAGGGCTTTGTCCTATAACCTGATCTCGCGCATCACGCGTCGTCGCGCAGAGCAGAGGATACCGAAGTGAGGCTATCCGAAGAACGTATCGCGGTACTGGCCCGCGGAATCGTCGATTCGCTCCTGGACAAGGAACTGGTCGATCTCGAGATCGCCGAGGACCGCTTCTTGTTCCTGATCGAGAGCGCGATCATCCAGGACCTCAAGCTCGAAGACCAGATAGACGAAGAAGCCACCGAATTTCTGCGCAAGCACAATGCGAACCTCGAGGAGGGCTCTCCCGAGTGGGAGATCGAACTGGACCGCAAGAGGGAAGACCTCGCGGTGGCCAAGGGCTATGTGATCCACTGATGCGGTATCCAGTGGCTGGCGGTCCTGCCGGACGCCGACAGCGCACGTGAAAATCCTCGTCTCAACTCCTTACTTACCCCACCGCCGGGTCGGCCACGGCGGCGGCTCGGCCGTGCGCGATCTGGTTGCCCACCTGACCCGTCGGCACGAGGTGCTACTGGTCAGTCTCGTGCGACCGGGCGAAAGCGATCTCGTGGACGAGGTCACGGAGCTTGGCGCGACGGTGACCGCAGTTCCCTTCGCCGATCGCCATGCCCGTGGCCTTGCCCGCGCCGACCTGTTGAACAACCGTGCCCGAGCGGTGTGGCGTTCGTTGGTTAGCGGTTACCCGACCTACGTCGAGAAGTACGGTTCGCCCGCGCTCGCGCGGGCAGTCGTCGCTGCCACCCGGCGCTTCGCGCCCGACGCAGTGCAAGTGGAGTACCTGCAGCTGGCGCTGGTGCTGCGCGCGCTGCGCGGCTGGCGAGACAGCACCGCTTCGCCTGGCGGCCGACCGCGCTTGATCCTGA